>NZ_RZPQ01000493.1:0-4469 GCF_003999135.1 Mesorhizobium sp. M7A.F.Ca.CA.004.06.1.1
CTCGAGGTCCAGTCAGCTTCGGAAAACGGCACCTGCCCGAGAATGTCACCCTCGTCAAAACCGGCGGACATCTTGTGGAGCGTGACGCCGCCATGAGCCGCACACCGGCCGTCCACGGCCAAGCGCTGGGTCGGATGTGGCCCTCGATAGTCGGGGAGCAGCGCCGGGTGGAGGTTGACCCCGCCTTTGGAAAAATGGCCAAGAACCTCTTGAGGGATCAAGACAGGCAAAGTGTAGCAGACCAGCACATCGGCGCGGAGGTCAGACAATTGGCGACCAAGCGCATTCCAATCGTAAGGGCGGCCAAATTCGATCAACTTGACAGTCGTGTTACCGACAAACCGCCTGAGCAGCAGCTTGCGTTGAAGCCTTCGTCGGAAATTGCCGATGCTGAAACCGGTGGGACGACGCCGGAACCCGGGCACGATGATCGCGCCAATTGCATTTCCAGCCTCTAGCCAGCCGGCGAGCAGAGGCCCCGTATGGTTAGAGATATCGAGGACAAAAACGGCTGTGATCGGCTCCGAGTGATCGGTCGATTCGATCGGCCTCATCTTCGGCGGCTCAAACGGGCCGACAGATCAGGGCGAGCTTGTCAGGTCGGCTGAGTGGAAGGCGATGCCAAGGCAGTGACAACCGAAAGACGCTCGCGTTTTACAAACACTGGCTTTTCGCAGATTTTCTTCACGGCCCGTCTCCCGAAATCAGCTCTTCCTGCGCAATTGGACTGCGATACGGCAGGCTGTCAACCACCTGACCGTGTTTGCCTACCGCATCCGCATTCGCCGTTGACGAAGGCGTTCGAAGAGCGCTCGGATATTGTGAAAGCTCAATGGCCGACGCGACACGGTGCGCTGACTGAAAGGGGTTTGGATGCGATGACCTGCTCGACGACACCGTCGAGCAGCAATGCAGGGCAAATCGCAGTTGCGAATCTACGAAACCGCCGTCTCGCGAACCGGCAGCTTCCAGCCTGGCCTGACGAAGTGGCAGGTGTATCCGTTGGGATACTTCTCCAGATAGTCCTGATGCTCGGGCTCGGCTTCCCAGAACGGACCAACGGGTGCGACTTCGGTGATGACCTTGCCCGGCCACAGGCCCGAGGCATCGACATCGGCGATGGTGTCCTCGGCGACGCGCTTCTGTTCGTCGCTGGTGTAATAGATCGCCGAGCGATAACTCGTCCCGACATCGTTGCCCTGGCGGTTGCGGGTCGTCGGATCGTGGATCTGGAAAAAGCGTTCCAGCAGCGTGCGATAGCTTATGATGGCCGGATCGAAATTGATCTCGATGGCTTCGGCGTGGGTGCCGTGGTTGCGGTAGGTGGCGTTGGGCACGTCGCCGCCGCTGTAGCCGACACGGGTGGAGATGACGCCGGGATAGCGCCGTATCAAATCCTGCATGCCCCAGAAACAGCCGCCGGCAAGGACTGCACGTTCGGTCGAAGTCGCCATGTCACGTCTCCTCAAAAGCAATTCCAGGAAAAGTGTGTAGCGGTTTTCCGTCTGGAATTGCGTGAAAGCAAGTGGTCTCGCCATAAATGGGCATTGTCACCTGCTTCGTCCAGCGGACGCGGTGGATCTACCTCAATTGCTCGGTTGGGCGAGGCTGTCGATCAAACCCGGTAGCTTCATGCCAGGCGGAATGGCGGCAAAGCTGATCGCCACCGGTGGTGCCCTGAGCGACCAGGCGAAAAGAACGGTCTTGACCGGGATGTTTCCCAGCCACGCCAGCAGCCGAGGTGGCACGCCGCTCCCGGGCCAGACCAGGAGCATACCGTGATCGCGCAGCCGCTGGCTGGTGATCCAGGGGGCGAGCCGCATGTCGAGGTCGGTGAAGATCGACGGCTTGTCATAGGCGTTGAGGCCCGCCAGCAACGCGATGCGGGTATCGCCGCCGACGATGTCGAGCCGACCGGGCACCGCCGCGTGCCAGACCGCCTCGGCTTCGTCCGAAATCTGCCGCGCTGGCCAGCAGACGGCATCCATGCGCCCGCGCAAATTGCAACTCGTCCAGCGGATGCCCGCATAGGCACCGGACATGCCGAGGATGCAGGCGAACGCGCAGATCGCCAGCCGTCGCAGTTCGACGGCGCCAAGCCGATGACCCAGCAAGGCGATCGCCACAACGCCGACCAGATTGTACATCGGCGCGCCCCACGCCTCGCCGGCGCCGGTAAACAGCGAGGCCACCATGACAAGCACCGCCGGACCAAGCCCCATCCACACGAGATAGGCCAGCGCGCCGCGCTCAATGGGCTGTTCCGGCGCGGGCGAACGCCGCAACAGCCCCGATATCGACAGCACCAGCAATAAGCCGCAGAGCCCCGCCATTTGGACACCGATATAGTAAAGGCGGGCGCGGTGGACCAACACCCATTCATCGCGGCCGGCGACATAGGTCAGCGGCAGGAAATCGATGCGGTAGAGCTGGATGGCCAGTGGCGCGGCGACGGCGAGGAAAACCGCGAGCCCAAGCCAGGGCCAGGGCGTGGCGAGCCGATTGCGTGCCCGCGTGTCCGACAACAGCCAGATCGCCCCGAAGAGCAACAGCAGCCCGGTGGAAAACTTGGCATAGAGCCCGACGCCCGACACCAGTCCGAGCGCCAGCCACCAGCCCGGCCCACCGCCACGGCCCGCACGCCACAGCAGCCAGCAGATTGCGGCCCAGAAGGGCATCTGCGCGTAATCATGATTGAACTGCGGTGTCGGCCAGCCGAAGAAATACAATGACGGCATCAAAAGCACGGCGGCCAGCGCGCGGGTTCTCCCGAGCATGTCGCGGGCCAGCAGGTAGACGAAGACGAAGGTCGCCGAGACGACAAGCTGGGCGAGCAGATATTGCGGCCAGCGGAACGATCCGGTCAGAAGATGGCTGATCTCGAGCAGCCAGCCGGGGAGCTGCGGATGCTTGTAGGTCAAAAGCACCCATTCGCGGCCCCACATAAAGCTCTCGACGACATCGCCGGGCGGGGCGGCATCGACAAGCGCCGGCATCACGGTCCAGCACAGGATCTGCGTCAGGCATAAAAGCGCTAGGCCGGCTTCTGGATAGCGCGTCAGCCCCGGCCAGATCGACGACTGCCACCAGTCGCCTGGAACAGAACTGCCGACCGGCAGCCAACCGTTCATGGTTTCGTCGATTCGCGTCATGCGGTGGATAAATCACACCGGACGGTTTTACGAACAGCCCAGAACTTGAAGCTTACGAAAATGTATACTTGGCCGACCATGGCAAAACCAAGATTGAGGCAGAGTTTCGCGCCACCATGCCGCCTCTCCCGTCATCACATGCCAGCAAGACAACAATGGAACACGCCATCGCGCAGCACCCTGAACATGCCGGGCATGGCGCCTTGGGCGTGATCGCGGCAGGCGTCGCCTACGCCTGACCGGTTGCCGTCCCCAAAAAGCATCCAGGATTTGAAAAATGCGCCACCACCATGCCGTCATTCACTACCGTGCGCTCGATTTCTGGATGGCCCGTGCGGCCGTTCTCGTCATCATCTGCCTGCAGCTTCTGGTCATCAACAATCTCTCATTCGGGCCGCGCTGGGTGGCGCCCGCGCTGGAGGCGGCCCTGCTGCTGCCCTTGTCGGTGGCCACCGCCTGGACGCAGGCCGCCACCCGAAAGGCGGTCGAGGACCACGAGTGGCATGCGATCGGCCAGTTTCGGGTCATGATCCGCAGAACAGCCCTGACCATGACCGCCATCATCAGCATCATCAATTGCGGTTCGCTGGTCCTGCTGGTGCGTGCCTTGCTGGAGGGCCATGCCGGCAGTAGCGGTACGACGCTGCTGATCGACGCGCTCAACATCTGGGTCACCAACGTCATCGTTTTTGCCTTGTGGTTCTGGAGCACCGACCGCGGCGGTCCGCCGACCTGCGGCCTCGTCAAGCTCGCACAGGCCGATTTCCTGTTCGCGCAGATGACGTTGAACGACCGTGAGCTTCGAGATTGGCTGCCCGGCTTCGTCGATTATTTCTTCCTCGCCTTCACCAATGCGACCGCATTTTCGCCGACCGATACCTTGCCACTCTCCCAGCGCGCCAAGCTGCTGATGATGGCCGAGGCCATGATCTCGCTGCTGACCATCGCGCTGGTCGCGGCACGCGCGGTCAACATCCTCGCTTGATCGGCCCGACACGCGAAAATAGCCCGCCCGGCGAACCGGAACGGGCTATTTTGGGTTGTCTTCGATGGTTCGATGCCGCGGGAAACGTGCCTCGGCAATTCCGCCAAGCAATCGCCGCCGCACCAGCTATTCGTCCCGCGCGCGGCTGACTCTCCGCACCACGAACTCGAACAGGACGTCCGAAATCCACATGGCGCAGACGCCGATCAGGAAGGCGGCCGCCAGCGTGGTGGTGTCGTCGGCGGGATCGGGCATCGGCAGGCCGGCGATCCTGGCGTAGGACACCGCCGGCAGCGTCAGGTAGGCCGCCGCAAGTGCGCCGCAGATCGGCG
>NZ_RZPQ01000494.1:0-4462 GCF_003999135.1 Mesorhizobium sp. M7A.F.Ca.CA.004.06.1.1
AGTCGCGGACCTCGTGGATAGCATAGGTGCCGGCGAGCGCGATCGGGATCACCAGGAAGGCGAAGATAAAGAGGATGGCTAAGGTCGCGGCGATGGTGCGGTTGCCACTGACCGCGACAAGCAGGCGGCGGTAAAGCGGCCAGCTTGCGAAAGCGATGACGAGCGCCGCCAGCACCGGAAACAGGAAGCCGTGGAAGAAATAAACGCCGGCGGCGACGATCAGCACCAGCAGCCAGCGCGCCGCCGACAGCGGCGGGATGACGGCGGACCTGAGCGGCGTCGACAGGCCGAACAGGCGTTGCTGCCGTTCCGGTTTCTGGATTTTTGCTTCCTTCAAACGCCTGGCTCTCCCAAACACCCCTCCTGTCTATGCACTGATATAGTGCAGCAATCGTGACGATAGTCCAAATGATTGGGGATCTCCCCCCTCGAGGGGGAGATGGCCGGCAGGCCAGAGGGGGTCGCCGCGCGTGAAGCGCTAACCTCCTCTGCCGGCGAAGGAGGTCGCGTCCAGTCGTGCCGACCCCCTCTGTCGCCTTTGGCGACATCTCCCCCTCGAGGGGAGATTAGCAGCGCTACCCAAATTTCCCCGTCCTCGGGAATCCCTTCGGCACCATCCGTCCGGCCGACGCACGGGCACCGATCCACTCGGCCAGTTCCTCGCGCGACCTTGTGAAGGTGCGGTCGGCCGAATCCTGCCAGGAGAGGCCGGTCTCCAGCGTGAACGGTTTGAGATCGAGAAGGCCGCCATCCTTGTATTTCTGCAGCCGCACGCCCTTGCCGCGGCCCATCTCCGGAATCTCGGCGAGCGCGAACACCAGCATCTTGCGATTCTCGCCGACGATGGCGAGATGGTCGCCGGTGACCGGGATGCAGCGCTTGGCTTCGTCCGGCGCCTTGACGTTCATCACCTGCTTGCCCTTGCGGGTGTTGGCGACGACTTCCTCCTCCGGCACGATGAAACCGTTGGCGTCGTGCGAGGCCAGCAGCAGCTTGCGCTTCGGGTCGTGGACGAAGGCGGTGACGATGTCCTGGTCATTGTCCATATCGACGATGATGCGGATCGGCTCGCCATGGCCGCGCCCGCCAGGCAGCCGGTCGGCGCCGATGGTGTAGAATTTGCCGCCGGTGGTGAAGACCAGCACCTTGTCGGTGGTCTGGGCATGGAAGGCGAGCTTGAGGCTGTCGCCCTCCTTGAAGGTCAGCGTCGAGAGATCGGCCAGATGCCCCTTCATCGCCCGCAGCCAGCCCTTTTCCGACACGACGACCGTGACCGGCTCGCGCTCGATCATGGCGTGTGCGATGTCGGCCAGATCATGCTCGGGCGCGTCGGCGAACTGGGTGCGGCGCTTGCCGAGTTCGGTCTCCGGACCGAACTTGTCGCGGATGTTGGTGACTTCCCATTTGATCGTCGCCCACTGCTTCTCGTTTGAAGCAAGCAGTGCCTCGATCTGCTTCTTCTCCGCGCTCAGGCCGTCGAATTCCTTGCGGATCTCGAATTCTTCAAGCTTGCGCAGAGCGCGCAACCGCATATTGAGGATGGCTTCGGCCTGGGTGTCGGTGAGCGACCAGCGGGCCATCATCACCTGCTTTGGCTCATCCTCCTCGCGGATGATCCTGATCACCTCGTCGATGTTGAGGTAGGCGATCAAATAGCCGGCAAGTATCTCCAGCCGTCTTTCGATCTCGCCAAGCCGATGTTTCGAGCGGCGGATCAAAACCTCGCGGCGATGCTCGAGCCACTCCTGCAGTACGCCCTTCAGCGACAGCACGTTGGGCACCTTGCCGCGCGACAGGACGTTCATGTTGAGCGGGAAGCGGCTTTCGAGCTCGGTCAGCTTGAACAACGATTCCATCAAGATGCCGGGATCGACCGAACGGCTCTTCGGCACCAGCACGACGCGGACGTCCTCGGCGCTTTCGTCCCTGATGTCCTCGAGCAGCGGCAGCTTGCGTGCCATCAGCAGTTCGGCGATCTTCTCGATCAGCCGCGCCTTCTGCACGCCGTAGGGTATTTCGGTGACGACGATGCTCCAGGTGCCCCTGCCCTGGTCCTCCTGGAACCACTTCGAGCGCACGCGAAAGCCACCGCGGCCGGTTTGATAGGCTTCGAGGATCGAGGCGCGGCTGTCGACGATGATGCCGCCGGTCGGGAAATCCGGCCCCTGGACAAACTCCATCAGCTTCGCCACCGGCGCGTCCCGGTTTTCGATCAGGTGAAGTGCGGCATCGCAAAGCTCGGCGGCGTTGTGGGGCGGGATCGATGTCGCCATGCCCACCGCGATGCCGGACGAGCCGTTGGCCAGCAGATTCGGAAAGGCGCCGGGCAAAACCACCGGCTCCTCGTCTTCTTCATTGTAGGTCGGCCGATAATCGACGGCATCCTCGGTGATGCCGGACAAGAGTTCGGTCGCCACATCGGTCATGCGCGCTTCGGTGTAGCGCATGGCGGCGGCGTTATCACCGTCGATGTTGCCGAAATTGCCCTGCCCGTCGACCAAGGGATAGCGCATCGAAAAATCCTGCGCCAACCGCACCAGCGCGTCATAGATCGACTGGTCCCCATGCGGGTGGAACTTGCCCATCACCTCGCCGACGATGCGGGCGCATTTGGCAAAGCCCTGGTCGGGGTTGAGCCGCAGCAGGCGCATGGCGTGCATGATGCGGCGATGGACCGGCTTCAGTCCGTCGCGCACATCGGGCAGTGCCCGGTGCATGATGGTCGACAGCGCATAGGCCAGATAGCGCTCTTCCAGCGCCTTCTTCAGATCGACCGGTTCGATATGATCGCCACCGCCATTTTCAGGCGGCAAAAGCCTTTTTCCCATGGGCTCGGACTAGCCGAGCGGGTGATTCGCGGCAAGAGCCCGACAGAGATACCGGCCCTTCTGCAACACGAAACCGCACCCCGGGGGATGTCGGCCAACATCAGCCTGTTACATGCGGGTTCTATGGCCAAGCGCGACGACATCCGGCTATCGGCTCTTCATGACAAATTCACCGGTTTGCGCAAAGACGGTGGGATCGGGTTTGCCTTTCACCGCGATTTTTGACCAATGTGCCGGGACACGCCTTTTTCCGGTCCAGTTCGTCACGGAATGGTGATGGCGCAAATAATTGAAAAAACAATTTCAGGACACTCTCAGGGACCTTGCGATGACAATCAAACGCTCAACTCTTAGGAAATTAGCCCTTTCGACCTTCTTGCTCACGCTGCCGCTGAATGCGGCCCTCGCACAGGATACGGCAGTGGCCGACCGGCTGAAGGCCGCGCTTGTCGCACAAGGTGTCGACATCACCTGGACTGGCGTGACCGGCGACAACACCAGCATGGTGCTGCAGGGCGTTGCCATCAAACCGGCGGCGGAGAAGGAAGCGCTTCCCATCGGCGACGTCAAACTCGAAGGTGTGACCGAGGCAAATGGCGGCTATGACATCGCCACCGTATCGACGGCTGCCTTCACACACAGCAAGGACGGCGTCACCCTCGACCTCAGCCCCTTCGTCATCCATGACATGACAGTTCCGGCCGACGGCGCCACCGGCCCGCTCGGCTCGCTGATGATGTACAAGTCAGCCGAACTCTCGAACATGACCGTCAAGGTCGCCGACAAGACCGCCTTCTCGATGGATGGACTTGCCATCGAGATCACGCCGCCGGCGGACGGCAAGGCGATGGAATTCACCGCCACCACGGAGAAATTCAACGCCGACCTGACGCTGGTGGACGATCCGAAGTCCAAGGAAGTCATCAACGCGCTCGGCTACCAGAACATCGCGGGCAATCTCGAAATGGCCGGCACCTGGCAGCCCACGGACGGCAAGATGGAACTGTCGAAATACGACATCTCGGTCGAGAATGCCGGCACGCTCGGCATGACCTTCAATCTCGGCGGCTACACGCTGGACTTTATCAAGTCGCTGCAGGAAATGCAGAAGAAGATGGCTGCACAGCCCGAAGGCGCCGACAATTCGGCGCAAGGCATGGCCATGCTCGGCCTGTTGCAGCAGCTTTCGTTCAACAGCGCCTCGATCCGCTTCGACGACGATTCGCTGACCAACAAGGTTTTGGACTATGTCGGCAAGCAGCAAGGCATGTCCGGCAAGGACATCGCCAACCAGGCCAAGGCGATCGTGCCGTTCGGCATGGCGCAGCTCAACAATCCGGAACTGACGGCGCAGGTTACGGCCGCGGTCAGCAAATTCCTCGATGATCCGAAGAGCCTCGAAATCTCGGCCGAGCCGCCGGCATCCGTGCCGTTCGCACTGATCATGGCGGGCGCCATGTCCAACCCGCTCGACCTGCCGAAGACGCTCGGCGTCACCGTCAAGGCCAACGAAGACTGATCGAAGTAGTTCCCTTCTCCCCGTCACTATACGGGGAGAAGGGAACTACTTCGATCAGTCTTCGTTGGCCTTGAGGGTGACGCCGAGCGTCTTCGGCAGGTCGAGCGGGTTGGAC
>NZ_RZPQ01000495.1:0-4444 GCF_003999135.1 Mesorhizobium sp. M7A.F.Ca.CA.004.06.1.1
AATTTGCGCGACCGCACCGCGTTGCAGTCGGAAATCCTCGAAGTCTCGGCCTATCGGCTGTGGCTGCCGCTCGGTCATCCGCTCGTCGGCGCCGACATTATCAGCATTGGCGACATTGCCTCCGAAACGCTGATCATGCTGACCGTCGACGAGATCGAGGAGAATACCGGCAAGCTGCTGACGGCAATCGGCGCCAAGCCGCATGTCGCCTTCCGCACCCGTTCCGTGGAAGCCGTGCGCAGTCTGGTCGCCACCGGCGCCGGTGTGGCGCTGCTGCCCGACCTCGTCTACCGGCCCTGGTCGCTGGAAGGCGACCGCATCGAATCGCGCGATATTTCCGGCTCCTTGCCGGTGGTCCAGGTCGGCATGGTCTGGCGGCGCGGCTCCGGTCTGCCGCAGGCCGCGCGCGATTTCATCGGTCTTGCCCAGTCGCAACGGACGGTTCGCCAGCGTCCCTGAGAGATCGGCTGCCAACCTATCGGAAAAACCGATATCGCCCTTCTGATAAATGAATTTGCGAAACCGGAATTTTCAAAGCACTTTCCGGTTCAGGGACCAAAGCCGCCATCAGAGCGGCATCAAGCCCAACGGACGAACTGACAGTTTTCAGTCCGCGCGTGACCCCTAGCGAAGACCGAAACCGGCCTTCGGGGCCAGGCGCCTAAATGGGAGATCGACAATGAATTCATTCCTGAAGTCGTGCACTGCTCTGACGGTCGCGCTGACCTTCTCCGGTCAAGCCGTCGCCCAGGTCAAGGAACTTGGCAAGGGCGAGGGCCAGGTCAATATCGTTGCCTGGCCGGGCTACATCGAGCGCGGCGAAACCGACAAGGGCTATGACTGGGTGACCTCCTTCGAGAAGGAGACCGGCTGCAAGGTCAACGTCAAGACCGCCAACACCTCCGACGAGATGGTCTCGCTGATGAATGAGGGCGGTTTCGACCTCGTCACGGCTTCGGGCGATGCTTCGCTGCGCCTCGTTGCCGGCAAGCGCGTGCAGCCGATCAACACCGATCTCATCCCGAGCTGGAAAACGGTCGACGAGCGCCTCAAGGACGCGCCGTGGTTCACCGTTGGCGGCGCCCATTACGGCGTTCCCTACCAGTGGGGTCCGAACGTCCTGATGTACAACACCGACGTGTTCAAGGAAGCTCCCAAGAGCTGGAATGTCGTCTTCGAGGAAATGAAGCTGCCGGACGGCAAGTCCAACAAGGGCCGCGTCCAGGCCTATGACGGGCCGATCCACGTCGCGGACGCCGCCAACTATCTGATGTTCCACAAGCCGGAACTCGGCATCAAGGATCCCTACGAATTGAACGAGGACCAGTACAAGGCGGCACTCGACCTGCTGCGCGTCCAGCGCACGCTGGTCGGCCGCTACTGGCATGACGCCGCCATTCAGGTCGACGATTTCCAGAACGAGGGCGTCGTCGCTTCCGGCTCGTGGCCTTTCCAGGTCAACACGCTGGTCGCCGCCAAGAAGCCGATAGCGTCCACCATTCCGGAGGAGGGTGCGACCGGTTGGGCCGACACCACGATGATGGAAGCCGATTCGGCCAACCCCAACTGCGCCTATATGTGGATGGAACATTCGCTGTCGCCCAAGGTGCAGGGCGACGTCTCGGCCTGGTTCGGTTCGCTGCCCGTGGTGCCCGCCGCCTGCAAGGGCAATGAGCTTTTGACCGACGAGGGCTGCAAGACCAACGGCTACGAGAACTTCGACAAGATCAAGTTCTGGAAGACCCCGGTGTCGAAATGCGCCACCCAGAACGACCAATGCGTGCCGTACTACCGCTGGGTGTCGGACTATATCGGCGTCATCGGCGGAAGGTGATTCCGCGCTTCGCCTGAGAGTGCAGCGCCGCCCCTCACCTTGCCCTCTCCCCGTGAAGAAGCGGGGAGAGGGGGGTCACCGGCCTTGGAGTGCTTCCCTTCTCCCCGTCACTGTACGGGGAGAAGGTGCCGGCAGGCGGATGAGGGGCAGCGCAAACGCCCGCTAGAAGAACGCTGCACCGCAGCCCGAATTGATTTGCCTGACAGATCAGGACAGCCCATGACCTCCGCCGTCTCCTTCCAGAAAGCCTCGCGCCATTTCGGCAGCGTGCGCGCCGTCGACGCGGTCGATCTCGACATCGTGCCGGGCGAATTCTTCGCCATGCTCGGCCCGTCAGGTTCCGGCAAGACCACCTGCCTGCGCCTCATCGCCGGCTTCGAGCAGCCGACATCGGGCTCGATCTCGATCTTCGGCGAACGCGCCGAGGGCGTTCCGCCCTATCGCCGCAACGTCAACACCGTGTTCCAGGACTATGCGCTGTTCCCGCATCTGAACGTGCTCGACAACGTCGCCTACGGGCTGATGGTCAAGGGTGTCGGCAAGGCTCAGCGGCACAAGGCGGCGGAAGAAGCGCTGTCACTGGTGCGGCTGCCCGGCTATGGCGCCCGCCGCCCCGGCCAGCTTTCCGGCGGCCAGCGCCAGCGCGTGGCACTCGCCCGTGCGCTGGTCAACCAGCCAAAGGTGCTGTTGCTCGACGAGCCGCTCGGCGCGCTCGACCTCAAATTGCGCGAGAACATGCAGGAGGAGTTGAAGTCGCTGCAGAAGGCGCTCGGCATCACCTTTGTCTTCGTCACCCACGACCAGGGCGAAGCGCTGTCGATGGCCGACCGCGTCGCCGTCTTCAACGATGGCAAAATCATGCAGGTCGGCACGCCGGAAGATATCTACCAGCGACCGAAGACGCGCTTCGTCGCCGATTTCGTCGGCTCCTCCAACGTGCTGCCGCCGGATTTCGTCCAGCGCTATTCCGGCCAGCATCGCTGGGGCAGCCTGCGCCCTGAATCCATTCGTGTCGGCCGCGCGGCCAGCGCGGGCACAAGTGGCGAAGGCGTATCCGCCCGCCTCGTCTCGACCAACTATCTCGGCGCCACGACGAAGCTGGCGCTCGACGCCGACGGGCTGCGGCTGCACGCCATCGTGCCCGCCGGCACGGCCTTGCCTGGGGAAGGCGAGGCGGTGGTGCTCACCTTCAACCGCGAGCACCTGCATCTGATGGACGAGCCGGCATGAGCCTCGACGCCGCCATGATGCGTGCAACAGCGCCCGCCATCCTGCCCGGCAGCGGCGGCTTGCGCGGCGCGCTATCGGACCTTTTCTGGCGCAAGCCGAAGGTCCTGCTGCTGCTCATGCTGCTGCCTCCGGTTCTGTGGCTGGGTATCGTCTATATCGGCTCGCTGTTTGCGCTCCTGGCGCAGAGCTTTTTCTCCATCGACGAGTTTTCCGGCCTCATCAACCGTGAGTTCACGCTGAAGACTTATGGCGACCTGTTCCAGGCCGCCAATCTCGACATCATCCTGCGCACGGTGACGATGGCGGCCCTGGTCACGCTGGCCTCGGCCGTCATCGCTTTCCCCATCGCCTATTACGCGGCGCGCTATGCGCGCGGTCGCTGGAAGGCGCTGTTCTATCTCGGCATCATGCTGCCGCTGTGGTCGAGCTATCTGGTCAAGATCTACGCCTGGAAGCTGATCCTGGCCAAGGAGGGCATCCTCACCTGGCTGCTCGCCAAGCTGCATTTGTTGTGGGTTCTCGACGCATGGCTGTCGCTGCCGATTGTCGGCGGCAATTCGCTGTCGGTATCGTTCACCGGCACCTTCATCGTCTTCGTCTATGTCTGGCTGCCGTTCATGATCCTGCCGGTACAGGCGGCGCTCGAGCGCGTGCCCGGCAATCTTGTCGAGGCCTCGTCCGATTTGGGGGCTTCGCCGGGACAGACCTTCCGCAACGTGCTGTTCCCGCTGGCCCTGCCGGGCATTGTCGCCGGTTCGATCTTCACCTTCTCGCTGACGCTCGGCGACTATATCATCCCGCAGATCATCGGCACCTCGCGGCTGTTCATCGGCCAAGCCGTCTATTCGCAGCAAGGCACCGCCGGCAACATCCCGCTCGCCGCCGCCTTCACCGTGGTGCCGATCGTCATCATGGGCTTCTACCTCTGGGGCGCCAAGCGCATGGGGGCCTTCGATGCGCTCTGATGGTTCCCAGTCGGCTCCGCTCGGCCTGAAGATAGCCGCCGCCTGCGGCCTGCTGTTCCTGCATCTGCCGATCCTGCTGATCTTCGTCTACGCCTTCACCACCGAGGAGAAGAGCTTCGTCTGGCCGCCGCCAGGGCTGACGACGCAATGGTTCGCCGTGACCTGGAACCGGCCGGATGTCTGGCAGGCGCTGTCGCTATCGGTCAGGGTTGCCTCGATCTCGACTGCGATTGCTTTGGTCCTCGGAACGCTCTGTTCGGCGGCGGTGTCGCGGACAAAATTCTTCGGCCGCGAAACCATCTCGCTGCTGGTCATCCTGCCGATCGCCCTGCCCGGCATCATCACCGGCATCGCGCTGCGCTCGGCCTTTTCGCTCGCCGATATCCCGTTCTCGTTCTGGACGATCGTGCTCGGC
>NZ_RZPQ01000496.1:0-4443 GCF_003999135.1 Mesorhizobium sp. M7A.F.Ca.CA.004.06.1.1
GAAAAAAGGCACAATCCGTCCAAGCATCAGCAATACCCCTGCCGTTGCTTATATAGCGGGTTCGACCCCGCCGACAACCGGGCGGAATGAAGCTAACTGACCGTTAAGGTTAGCGGATCCTTAATGCTTCTCGGGCACATTTTGCCGACGAACCGCGGAGGAGGGTTCGGCCTTGGTTTTCGGGGTGGGGACGGCATGGCGGAAGCGAACGAAACAATCAGCGCGCGCGGCAAGCGCGCGCCTCGCAGATCCACAGCGCATGGCGACGATGCATCATCGTCCGCCTCTTGCATGGATTCGAACGATGCGCTTCGCCAACTCGTCGAAGCCGGTTCCGACTGGGTCTGGGAGACCGACGCCGAACTGCGCTTCTCCTGGCTCTCGCAAAATTACCAGGCAGCCACCGGCATCGATCCGGCAAACGTGCTTGGCCGGTTCCGCTTCGACTTCCTCAATCAGGTCCTGAACGGCGATCGTAGTGGCGCCGCGCATTTGGAGGATCTGCAGGCGCACCGGCCTTTTCGCGACTTCGTCTACGAACTCAAGGGTGGCAGCGCCGACTGTCGCTGGGTCTTGACATCAGGCTTTCCGAAGTTCGACGACGAAGGAAGATTTGCCGGCTATCGCGGAATCGGCCGCAACGTCACGGCATTGGCCGGCGCCTTCAAGGGTCCGGGGCCGGAACCATCGGCCGACGGCGAGCCCGACCAGCATCTGGCCGACCTCGAGCGGACGATGGACGCCATGCAGATGGGCGTCGTGCTCCTCGACGCCAGGCTCGACACGCTGATCGTCAACAAGGCCTATCGCGACCTCTCGAGGATTCCGGACGGCGCTGTCGGCGTCGGCGCTCCGTTCAGCCTGTTGATGGAGCTCAACCGCCGCAGCGGCATCTATGGCGACATCGACGAACGGCAATGGCAGCGCTACCTTGCCACTCGTCTCGAGGAGATTCGCGCCGGATCCGTCGCGCCGCGCGAATTTGTCCATGCCAACGGCAGGACGATGATGTTCTCGGTGACGGCGCTGTCAGGCGGCAAGCGGCTGTTGACCTATTATGAGGTCACCGAGATCAAGCAACGCGATGCGGAGATCAAAAGCGCGAACGCCAAGATCGCCGAGACCTTCGCCAGTCTCCGCACCATGGTCGACCAGATGCCGATCGGTGTCCTCGTCCTCGACGCCGATATGCGCACCGAGATCATCAACCGTGCTTTCTATGATTTCTGGCAGATCGACGCCCGGCGCGCCGAGATCGGCTGCAGCTTCCGCGATCTGATGGACGCCAGCCGCGACATCGATCCGTTTGGTGCCGACGATGCATCATGGCAGCGGCATATCGCCGAGCGCGAGGCGGAAATCAGGGCCGGGATCGCCGCGGCGCGGCAGTTCCCGCGCAATGACGGCCGCACGCTGATATCGTCGATGGCGCCGCTGGCCGGCGGCAAGCGGCTGATCTCCTATGTCGACGTCACCGACATGAAGAACCGGGAGGCCGAACTTGCCGACGCGCTGGAGAAAGCGCGGCTGGCGGAGGCGGTGATCAACGCCGTCAAGGATCCGATCTTCGTCAAGGACGACCATCTGCGCTTCGTCTTCGTCAACGAGGCGTTCGCGGCTCTGTTTGGCCAGACGCCGCAAGCCATGCTCGGCAAACCCGGCGGCGATTTCCTCCCGGCGAACGCTGTCGCGCTTTTCGAGCAGAGCGAAGGTGAGGTCCTTGCGACCGGGCGGCCGTACGAAGTGGAAGAGAATTTCGAGGTCGATGGCGCCAGCCGATCGCGTATCGTCAGGAAGAGCCGCGTCGGCATGGCCAGCGGCCGCAACTATGTTGCCGGCTTCCTGTTCGATATTTCCGAAATGAAGCGCCGCGAGACGGAAGCGCAGGATGCGCGCAAGCATCTCGCCAGCGTGCTGGAATCCTTGCCGGCCGCCGTGATCATCTACGATCGCGACGACAGGTTCGTTTTCGCCAACCGCAAGATCCAGGATACGCTGCCGGCCTTGAAGCCGGCATGGCAGCCCGGCTGCACATTCCGCGAGGCACTCGTTCTGGGCCATGCGAACGGCTATTTCCGCGACAGCGGCGATCCACAAGTCGACCAGCTCTACGACAGCGACCATGACCGCTGGCTGGATGCGATCCTCGCCCGCTACCGCTTGCCCAATTCCTGCTACGAGCGTCATAACCCCGACGGCCGCTGGTACCAAGTCTACGACATGCGGACCGATGATGGCACCTTCATCGGTGTTCGCGTTGACATCTCCGAGATCAAGAGCCGCGAGGCGGCATTGCGCGATTCGATGCGCCAGATCGACCTGTTCCGGCACGTGATGGACGAGTTGCCGGTGGCCGCCTTCATCAAGGCGCAGGACCTGAGCATAGAATTCGTCAACAAGGCCTGGTGCGCGATCACCGGCTTGGCCAAGGAGGATGTCATCGGCCGCACCGACCGGCAGTTGTTCGGTGCGCAGGACGCCGATGGCTACAGCCATGACGACACGCAAGTCGCCGTGACGGGCGCCGTCAGGGAGGTCGAGGAACCCGTCACCCATCGCGACGGCACGGTTCGGCAGTTGATGACGCGCAAGAGCCGCCTGGTGACGCTGGACGGGTCGGTGCATCTGGTCGGTTCGAGCACCGACATCACCGACGTCAAGGCGCGCGAGCGTGCGCTGGAAGAGAGCATGCGCGAGAACGAGGTGTTCCGCAGCCTGATCGACAACGTGCCGGTATCGATCTACGCCAAGCGCTCCGATCTCCGGCAGTTCTATGTCAACAAGGGCTGGTGCGATCTCACGGGCTTCCGCAAGGAAGAGGCTATCGGCAAGACCGACATCGAGATTTTCGGGCCGGATGGCGAGGCTTTCGTCAATGGCGACCTCGCCGTGCTGCGCACCGGCGAAACCCAGGAGGTCGAAGAGACGGTGACGTTGGCCGACGGCAGCGTCAGGCATCAATTCGCCCGCAAGGGCGCGATGATCGCCTCCGACGGCTCGCTCTATTTGATCGGCTCGACCACCGACATCACCGAGCTGAAGATGCGAGAGGCCGAACTGCGCGAGGCGCGTCAGCGCGCCGTGCTCGCCGACCGCGCCAAGTCGGAATTCCTCGCCAATATGAGCCATGAGATCCGCACGCCGATGAACGGCGTGCTCGGCATGGCCGAACTGCTGGCCAAATCGGACCTCGACCCGAAGCAGAAGACGTTCACCGACATCATCGTGAAATCGGGCAATGCGCTGCTCACCATCATCAACGACATACTGGACTTCTCCAAGATCGATGCCGGTCAGCTGGTGCTCGATCCGGCGCCCTTCAATCTGGCCGAGGCGATCGAGGATGTGGCGACACTGGTGTCGACACGAGCCAAGGAAAAAGACCTCGAGCTGATCGTGCGTGTCGAACCTCGGCTCGAGAGCCTGTTCGTCGGCGATGTCGGCCGTATCAGACAGATCGTCACCAACCTGCTCGGCAACGCGGTGAAATTCACCGATGAAGGCCATGTGCTGGTCGACGTCACCGGCGAGAGGGTTCCGACCGGAACGAAGCTGACGATCTCGGTCACCGATACCGGTATCGGTATCCCCGAGGAAAAACTGAAACTGGTGTTCGAGAAATTCAGCCAGGTCGACACCTCTTCGACGAGGCGGCATGAGGGAACCGGCCTCGGTCTTGCCATCACCTCGCGGCTCGTCGAACTGATGGGCGGCGACATCGGGGTCGAAAGTGCGGAAGGCAAGGGCTCGACTTTCTGGTTCTCGGTGACGCTGCCGCGGGCCGGACAGCAGAACGGACAGCGCATCATGCCGATCGACGTGACCGGTGCGCGTGTGCTGATTGTCGACGACAATGCCGTCAATCGGGCCATCCTGACCGAACAGATGACATCGTGGACGTTCGATTCCTGCGCGGCCGAAAGCGGCGCCGAAGGCCTCAAGGTACTGATCGCCGCCGCTGCCTATGGTGTCCCGGTCGATTGCGTCGTGCTCGACTACCAGATGCCTGGAATGAGCGGCGCCGAAATGGCGCGGATCGTGCGCAGCACCGCCGGCCTTGCCGGCATGCCGATCATCATGCTGACCTCGGTCGACCAGTCGCTCGCCAACACCAGCTATCGCGATCTTGGCATCGATGCCCAGCTGATCAAGCCGGCGCGCTCCTCGGTGCTGCTGGAAACGCTGGTCGCCACCATCCAGCGGCATCGCCACAACACGAGCGGCAGCGACGCGCAGCCGCTCGCAGCCGACGTCGCTGCGGGTTATGTGATGCGGACGCAGCCCTCGGCGCCGTCCGAACAGCGGGCGCTGCTGCAGCCGCCCTCAATTCGCCCCCGGCCACCGGTGGCGGCTGGCGGCGACAGGCTGGATATCCTGGTGGCCGAGGACAATGAGGTGAACCAGATGGTGTTCACCCAGATCCTCGGCGAGACCGGTTATGGT
>NZ_RZPQ01000497.1:0-4439 GCF_003999135.1 Mesorhizobium sp. M7A.F.Ca.CA.004.06.1.1
GGTCTGGATGATGGTGGCGCTGGCGGTGTCGGTCGTCACCGCGACGTTGGCGACCTTCTTGAAGAAGGCGCGGATCGAGACCGCGTTGGTGGTGTCGTCGGCGCCCTGGTCGATCACCTTGAGCACATCGTCTGGGCCGATGATCGAAGCGGTGACCTGGACGCCGCCAGTGCCCCAGCCATAGGGCATCGGCATTTCGCGCGAGGCGAACGGCACCTGATATCCCGGGATGGCGATGCCCTTGAGGATCGCGCGGCGGATCATCCTTTTGGTCTGTTCGTCGAGATAGGCGAAGTTGTAGGTGGCGATGTCGGTCATGATGCGACCTCAAATCCCTTGGCGTAGCGCGCCAGCCGCTCATTGAGCGTGCCCGTGTGCAGTTCGAACATGTGGTTGTCGTCGTCGTAGAAATAGATCGAGCGGCCCTCGCCCTCGACGCGCGGGCGCGGCGGGCGCATGTCGAGGCCGAGCTTGCCGATGCACTCGGCATAGTGGTCGAAATCGGCGTCATCGATCTTGAAGGCGATGTGGTTGTAGCTGCGCTCCGGCAAGGGCTCGCCCTCCATGATGGCGACCCAGATGTCGCCGATCAGGAAGAATTTTTCGCGCGACACCGAGAACTGCTCGGCATCGCTGGCATAGATTTCGCGTGCGTCGAATACGCCCTCGAGGATCTTGGTCATCCGCTCGAGATCGCGGACGATGAAGGTCATGTGGGAAAGCCCTTCGATCATTCCGCGGCCTCCCGCTTCTCTTCGACCTTCACGGGGTTTTGGTGGGCGTCGTGTTCGGCGCGCATGCGGCGCACGAGGTCGAGTTCGGCCTGGAAATCGACATAGTGCGGCAGCTTCAGATGCTCGACGAAGCCGGTCGCCTGGACATTGTCGGAGTGTGAGATGACGAACTCCTCGTCCTGGGCCGCGGCGACGACATCCTCGCCGAGCTCCTTCGCGCGCAGCGCCCGGTCGCAGAGCGCCATCGCCATCGCCTTGCGCTCGCTCTGGCCGAAGACCAGGCCGTAGCCGCGGGTGAACTGCGGCGGCGCCTTGGCCGAGCCTTTGAACTGGTTGACCATCTGGCATTCGGTGATGCGGACAGTGCCGAGCGGGACAGCGAAGGGCAGTTCGGGAACGTCGAACTCGAGCTCGACCTCGCCGATGCGGATCTCGCCGACGAAGGGATGGTTGCGGGCATAGCCGCGCTGGGTGGAATAGCCGAGCGCCAGCAAAAAGCCCTCGTCGCCGCGCGACAGCGCCTGCAGGCGGATGTCGCGCGCCATTGGGAATTCCAGCGGCTCGCGGGTGATGTCGCCGGGGACATGGTCCTGCGGCATGTCGCCATCCGGTTCGATCAAGCCTTCGCGGGCGAGGATGGCCGAAACGCGCGGCATGGCTTGCGCTTCCGTCTCGCGCAGCAAGGGCTCGGCGACCTCGGCCCCCGCGGCAAGCTCGGGATCGAGCAGTCTGTGCGTGTAGTCGAAGGTGGGCCCGAGCAATTGGCCGCCGGGCAGATCCTTGTAGGTCGCCGACACGCGCCGCTCGACCAGCATGGTGGCGGTGTCGATCGGCTTGGAGTAGCCGAAGCGTGGCAGCGTGGTGCGATAGGCGCGCACCAGGAAGATCGCCTCGATCATGTCGCCGCGCGCCTGGACGATGGCGAGCGCGGCCAGCTCCCGATCGTAGAGCGAGCCTTCGCTCATCACCCGGTCGACGCCGAGCGCCAGCTGCTCGACGATCTGGTCGAGGCGAAGCGCCGGCACCGAACGGTCGCCGCGCCGGCGGTCGGCAAGCAGGCTGTGGGCGTTGGCGATTGCGGCTTCGCCACCTTTTACCGCGACATACATCTTACGCCTCCATCGTCTTGATGCGCGTCGTGCGCGGCAGGCAGGCAATGCCGCCTGATGTGACGAGGATGATGTCGACGCCACGCGGAAAGCGCTTGATGTTCTGTTTCCACTGCTCGACGAAATGGCGCGGCATCTGTGCCGGCGCGATCGTGGCGCTGGTTTCGATGCCGGGACCTTCGAGCAACAGCGGCGTGCCGGAGACGAGATCGCCGACTTGCAGGATCAACGTGGTCGAACGGTCGGGATAGTCCTGCGTGCCCTGCGAAAAACCATCAAGCGACATCATCTCGGCCGGGGCCGCGATGAAGGCGAAATGCGCATCGGCCGGTGTGTTGGCCACGGGCGCGCCAGTGTGGAACCCAAGCCAGGATCTGATCGCGGCGGAAGCTTGCAGGGCCTGGTCGAGCCAGAGCGGGGTGTCGTTATCGCACAGCGCCAGTGCGATGGCGCCGGCGGTCGCCGAGAGCGGCGCCGGCGGGGGGGCGAAGGCCGGCAGCGGCTGCACGCTGCCCGGCCGAGCCATTGCGTCCATGACGGCGCGGAACACGGTCTGGGCGTCGAAGACCGGATCGGCGAAACCGCCCTCGATCGATTGCGCTGCAATGTCCATCAGTCTTCTCCGCGAACCATGGTGAAGAAATCCACCTTCGTTGCCGCCGTCTCGGCGCGGCGTTTTTCATGCGCTGCGGTTAGAGCCGACCGCAGGGGCGCTATCAGCCCGGTCTCGACCTCATTGCGGCGGGCAGGGTCCTGCCACAGCGCGTCGGCGATGGCCGCCAGCTTCGCCTTCTGCTTGTCGCGGCCAAGCGCATAGCAATGGCCGACCTGACCGGAGGGCAGCCGGACGGTGGCGCGGGTAACGGTCGCCTCGCCGACATTGAAAGGGGCGCCGCCGCCGCCGATGCGGCCGCGCAGGGTGACAAGGCCGGTTTCGGGGCCGCGCAGCAACTCGGCGTCCGAAGGCAGTCCGGCCTCATTCCAGAGCCGTACGATGTCATCGCCGCTGGATTGCGCAAGGGTTGCCATGGCGGCCTTGCGCTCGGCCTGGTCGCGGGCTTCCTGTCCTCGCATAAGCTATCGTCCTCGTGGCTAAATTTGTCTATTGATATAGACAACTATACAAATTATACCTATTATCTAGCGCGTGTCCATGACGGGTGGATGACAGCGATAGAAGACTGGGCGCTGGAAGGTGGGGGGCAATGAGGGTCGGGCGGCTGTCAGCGGACGGCATCGAGCGGCGCAGTGGCGTTTCGCTGTGGCGGCAGATTGCCGACAAGATCCTGCATGCGATCGCCATCGGCGATTTCACGGAGAATGCAGCGCTGCCGCCGGAGGTGGCGCTGGCAGAACGCTATGGCGTCAACCGTCACACGGTGCGCAGCGCCATATCGGCCCTTGTAAGGGAAGGCGTGCTGCGGGCCGAGCAGGGGCGCGGCACCTTCGTGCTGTCGCGCAAGCGGCTGTCCTATCCGATCGGGGCGCGCACACGCTTTTCGACAGGACTGCAAGGGCAGACGACGGAACGGCACATCGTCCTGCTCGCCTCGTCGGTCGAGCCGGCCAGCCAGCGCGTCGCCGAGGGACTGGGTCTTCCCAAGGGAGCCGATGTGATCCGGTTGGAAACGCGCGGCGAAGCCGACGGACGGCCGGTGTCGCGCGCTGCCGGCTGGTTCGAGGCCCGGCGCTTTGCCGGCATCGATGCCGCGATGGCGGAAACAGGCTCGATCACCGCATCGCTGGCGCGGTTCGGCATAGACGACTATCTCAGGCAATCGACCGTGCTGTCGGCGCGCCATGCCGATGCGGCGGACCTTGCCGACCTCGACCTGCAGCCGGGCGCCATCGTGCTGGTCACGGTTGCCGTCAACGTCACGCCGGACGGCCAGCCGATCCAGTTTTCCGAGTCGCGGTTTCCGGCCGAACGGGTGGAGCTGAAGCTGTCGGCGCTGTAGGGAGTGGACAGCTCGGTCGCGCTTATTTTTCAGCGACTTGGCGTTTGAGGACCGCCTTCCCCCACTCCGTCTCGGCTTCGCCGAGCCACCTCTCCCCCCTCCGGAGGGAGAGGAAGGAGCCCGCCTTGCTAAGCTCGCACCCTTCCTCTACCCCGTCGATCGGGGGAGAGGTGGCTCGGCGAAGCCGAGACGGAGTGGGGGTCGACCTGCGCGGGCGTCTTCAATTCGGACCGGCTTCGCCGTCTGCCATGTTATGATCCGACCTCGATCACAGCCTTGATCAGGCCCGATTTCTCATGTGCCCAACGAGCCAGATCGCGCGGCGTGCCGGCGAGTGTGGTGCGGTGTGTGACGAGCTTGGCCAGGGGAACGGCGCCGTTGCGGATCGAGGCGGCGACGTGATCGAAGTCGGCGCGCAAGGCGTTGCGGCTGCCGATCAGCGTCATCTCGCGCTTGTGGAATTCCGGATCGGAAAAGCTGATGTCGTCCTTGACAACAGAGACCAGTACCAAGGTGCCGCCATGCGCGACATGGGCAAAGGCCGACTGCACCGACTGGGTGTTGCCGGTGGCGTCGAAGACCACATCGAAGCCTTCGCCGCAAATGAGCTTGGTTTCCAGACCCTCGACGGCTCGCGC
>NZ_RZPQ01000498.1:0-4434 GCF_003999135.1 Mesorhizobium sp. M7A.F.Ca.CA.004.06.1.1
GTGACATCGCCCGCGACATGGATCGTGTCTGACCCCAGACCGCCGATAACGCGATAGGCTACGCCGAAAGCCGTCGATTGGACGAAGAATTCATCGTCGCCTTCAAGCCCGTCGACCTCGACCACTTCGATCGTGGTGTAGCGAACGTTGAGGCCGGCGCCGAAGATACCCTTATCGGTGATGGCGAAATCGTCGGCGAATTCCGTGCCGAGGATAACCAGCTTGTCAAAGCCGGTGCCGCCGTCGACCGAGACCGGCGCGTTGACGTTGTATTGCACTTCGTCTTCGCCGCCGCCGGCGCGGATGTCCGGCGCGCGCGCGACCGAGAAGCCGAGCCCGATGATCGACTTGGCGACGCCGAAGTCGTCCAGCACGATAACGTCGTCGGTATAGTCGTCAGGCGTCGAGTCAGCGTCGGCGAAATTGATCACGCCATCGCCATTGGTGTCGAGCGTCACCGCCGGCAAATCGTCCTGATCGATCGTGCCGTCACCATTCCAGTCCTGGTTGGCGACCGCCGCAATGGCGAACGCGCGGACGATGAACAGGTCGTTGTTGTCGTCGCCTTCGAGCCGCAATTCGGCCTGGTTGGCATAGACCCGGAATTCGTCGTTGCCGGTGCCGCCTTGCGCCACCATCGGCGCACTGATGCCCGGGCTCAGCCAGCCGCGTGTCGTGGCCACCATGTCGGGGAACACGTCCTGGTCGAGCAGGTTGCCGCCGAAGAACGGCGTGACGCCGTTTTCCGCATCGCCGGTGCGTTTGGTGCCGAATATCTGGCCGATGTTGAAGGAGTCGTCACCGGCGCCGCCTTGCAGCGAAACGATCGCCGTGGTGTCGTCGGAGTAGAAATTGTCGTTGCCGCCCTGCCCCTCGATGGTGATCCGGCCATTCAGCGCGGTGTCGTAGTTGATGCGCGCGACTTCGTTCGAAGGCTCATTGTCCTCGATCGTATCGGCATAGGTCTTCGGCTGTCCGTAGACCATGGCGACGTAGCCTGGACGGTCGGCGGCTTCGTGCGGCAGATAGTTGGCGCCGCGCAGCAGGAAGATGTCGTCGATCGGCTTGTTGCCGCCGATCAGACCATTCTGCGACGAATCGTACCCGAAGATCGTCAGTTCATCGACACCGTCGATAGGACGCCCGCTGTCGAGAATGTTGATGACGTAATTGCGCTGGAAGTCGGTGCCCGCGGTGCCCTGCCCCGGATTGTTGGAGCCAAGCGTGTAGATCTCATAGAGATCGGTGCCCGACACGCCGTCGAGCGTAAGCGTGTGCTCGGCCGCCGTCTGCATGTTCGGAGAGGTTTGCGTCGTGGTATCCTGGAGGTAGTAGACGCGGAAGCGGTCTTCGCCATCGACGTTGTTCACATCGAGGTTCTGGCTGCCATAGGCGCGGGTCTTCGAGCCGAGGAAGACGTAACCGGCGCTGCCCTGCGTGTTGGTGCCACCGGCACCGGACGTGTCGCCGAACTGGATCGTGTCGACATCCGTATTGCCGAAGATTCGGGTCAGCACGGTCGGTCCGGTGACCGGGTTCGCTGTCAGCGTCGGCGTTGCCGAGCCGACCGGCGCGCCGATCGTCTTGTTGCCCGGCGTCACGGTTGCGTTGGCGATGATGCGGCCGCGCAGCACCATCACGGTGCCGAAGGCGAAATCCAGGTTGACGAGCGCATGGATGACCTCGTTGGTCGCCGACACGTCGCCATAGATGTCGATGCTCTTGGCCGCCAGCGTTTCGCTGTTGGAATCGAGCGTTACGTTGTCGCCGACGCGCAGCAGCACGGAACCCTTTTCGGCGAAGATCTGGCCATGTGGGATCGCACGTGACGCATCGGGCTGGAAGGTCGGGAACGTCGTGCCATCTTCACCGAAGCGGGCACTGCCGCTGTGCAGCAGGTCGAGGTTCTCGCCCTGAACCGAGGTCTCGCGCACCGTGATGCGGATGTCGCCATCATAGGTGTGCGCCAGCACCAGCCGCAGATTGCCGGCGGTGCCGCCGGGAACCTCCGGCGCTTCGGCCAGGTAGATGTTGTTGCCGGCCTCAAGTGCGACGTCGTCATCGCTCGAACCGCGCGATGAATCGATCTCGAGGTCGTTGGTAAAGGCGCCGATGGAGCCATTGCCGTTGGCGTCGAGGTCGATGGTCTGCCCCATCACGTCGGCCAAATCGTCGCCCAAGCCGTTGTTGCGTGAATCCAGGATCGAGCCCGCGACGGTCCTTAGCGACACATCACGGATCGTGTGGACGGTATGAACATGCATGTCGCCGACGACTTCGTCGAGGAAGATGCCCAAAGTCGCATCCGCGCTGATGTCGAAGGCGCGCAGCACACCGAGCCCGCCGGCGCCATTGCGGTTGTCAACGTTGATCTCGAGGAAATTGCCCGGTTCACCAATGCCGCCCAGGGCCGAATTGATGTCAAGCAGCGTCGGGTTGAGCACCTCGGCAGCCACCTGGAAATGGGTCGGGTTAAACAGCCCCACGCCAGCGGCCATGGTGATGTTGCGGCCGGAGACATCGGCCTCGATCGAGGTCGGGTCGCCGTTGTCATTGCGCGCATCGAGGATGCGCCGCGGCGAATACAAAAGCACATCCGAGGCGTTGGAGCGAATGCGCTCGATGCGCATGTCACCGGTCTTTTCGGTCAGCGCGATGTAGCCATTGGTCAGCACGTCGATGTCGCCATTGCCGGCGATCTCGGTGATGCCCAGTACGTTGATGGTGGTCGCCGAGGGTGCGGGATTGGCTGCCGCGACGATGATGTCGCCGCCCGTGACGACCGAGCCTGCCTGCAGCCCGGGCAGCGTGCGCAGGCCGGTTGCCGGGTCGAGGCCCCGGAAATCATAGGTCGACGCGATTTCCGTGTTACCGGTGGCGAAGACGCCACGGCTCAGCGACGGGATAGCTCCCTCATCCGGCCGGAATTTATTGTAGTAGGTCTGTCCGCCCGCGGGCAACGCCGGCGCCTTGACCAGCAGGCCGCCGGACAGACCGTCGCCGAACTGTTCAATGCTGGCTTGCAGCAGCACGTCCGCCGTATTGCCGGCATTGATCCGGTCGATCTCGACGATGTAGAAGCCCCCGGCCGGCGCCTCGCGCAGCAGCGCCTTGAGGTCGAGGCTGATGTTGCCGAGCGCATCGGTGGTGAAGGTCTCAGCCGAAATCAGGCTATGCAGATCGGTCAGCGCGCCACCCGGTGCCAGATCGATGGCCGTGCCGGCCAGAGCGTTTGTCAACGTGGTCGCCAACTTGACGCTCTGCCCGTCGGGCGAAGCGATGATGTAGTAATAGCCGCCGTCGGTGAGCCCGCCGATGGCCGTGGTCACGGCATCGTAGCGCACCAGCTGGCCGGTATAGAAACGGTTCTCGACCCCAAGGAATACCTGGTTCGTCAAGCCGGCGACGCGGCCGGTGTCGAAGCCTATGCCGAGCGGCAGGCCGGCGCTGTCGACGATGTCGATGTTCACGCGCGCACCGGTCGCGCCGATGTTTTCGTCGGCGCGAATGTTCAGGATGTGGGTACGGATCAGCGACTGGCGGCCGTCACTGCCTGTGACGCCGCGATCGTTGGTGGCGAACACCGATCCGTCGGTGTTGACGATCGAGGTCGTGCCGATCGGGTTGTCGATCGTGCCGTTGATGTAGATATCGGAATGGCCTCCGGTGTCGGTGATCTCGACCAGCGTCGGCGCGACTTCGCGCACCACCTTGAAAGTCAGCGTCACACTCTGCGACGGGTTGAGCCATGCCAGCGGCTGCTCGTCGGTGACGACATCGATATTGTTGATAATGATGTCCTTGTCGGACTCGTTGCGGATCGACACGCGCTGCAACGTATCGCGGAACGTCCAGGTGCCGCCTGCGCCGATCATCGAGTTCGAATCGAACACCACGTCGCCGGGACCCGGATTGACGATGTTGTTGACGACAATGTCATTGCTTTGGATCGTGCTGCCTTCGCCTTCGGTCGCACTGCCGCCGCCCGCGGTGTCGTTGACCGACACTTCGACCGCGACATCGATCTGGCCCTCGGCGCCGACGACCAGTTGCTTGATGACCAGTTCGGGTGACCGGCCCGAAAGGATCAGCACGTCGGAATTGAAATTGATCGATTGCGGCCTGTCATCTGGACTGCTGCCGCTCGATCCGCCGGCGGCGAGCGAGCGCTTGCTGTCGTCGGCGTTGTCTGTCTGCGCGATATTCGGGCCGTTCACGGTCGAGGCAAACAAGGCCAGGTGCTCGGCCGAGCTCCCAGGCTCCTGCGGATAATCCGGGTGTCCGAGCACGACATCGCTATTGTCGCGCGGACCGGCCGTCACCAACGCTCCTGCCGCGCCGAAAATCTCGGACGAGACGTCGGTGTCGTTATGGGCGTCGGAATCGACGAAGCCGAACAGGCCCGTCGACCGGGCATAGGATTTCGCATGCGTG
>NZ_RZPQ01000499.1:0-4418 GCF_003999135.1 Mesorhizobium sp. M7A.F.Ca.CA.004.06.1.1
CTTCTCGTCCTTGTCATAGGTGTAGAGCGTCATGCCATTGGCGTCGGTGTAGATCTTGGTGCCATTGACCTCGGCTTCCTTCCACGCGTCGGCGGCGAAGGATGCGGCGGTGCTGAGCAGAAGCGCTGCCAGTCCTGCGGTTATGGTTTTCATGGAAATCTCCCTGACTGGTATCTGGAGACGCGCGGGAAATCGCGGCCTCGCTGTGTCAACGCCCAGGGGCTGCCGTTTCTTCCCCGGCAAGCATGATCTTGCCAACACAATGGTGATTGGTGGACAAGGCTGCGCGTCGCTATATCAGCGGCACGACAGTGGAGTTCCTGGAAATGGCATTGGACATCGGCTATGTCAGCGCGGTCGGGGCGGGAGCCATCTCGTTCCTGTCGCCTTGCGTGCTGCCGCTGGTGCCGCCCTATCTCTGCTATATGGCCGGCGTGTCGGTCGACGATTTCCGTGGCAATGCGGGAACTACGGCGAGGGAAGGCGCGCGCGGCGCGCTGCTTTATTCCTCGATCGCCTTCGTGCTCGGCTTCTCGACCGTCTTTGTCGCGCTTGGCGCCGGGGCCTCGACCATCGGCCGGCTGCTGCGTATCTGGCAGGAGCCGCTGGCGATGGGCGCCGGTGTGCTGATCATCCTCATGGGCCTGAATTTCCTCGGTATCCTGCGCATTCCGCTGCTTTCACGCGAGGCGCGCTTCCAGTCGCAGGGCAAGCCGGCAAGCGCCGTCGCCGCCTATGTCATGGGGTTGGCCTTCGCCTTCGGCTGGACGCCCTGCATCGGTCCGGTGCTCGGTCCGATCCTGACGCTGGCCGGCGGCCGCGAGACGGTGGGCGAGGGCGCGCTGCTGCTCGCCGCCTATTCGCTCGGGCTGGGTATCCCGTTCCTGATCGCCGCCCTGTTTTCCGGCGCCTTCATGCGCTTCCTTGGCAAATTCCGCGTCCATCTCGGCCGCGTCGAAAAAGCGATCGGCGCGCTGCTGGTGGTCGCCGGCGTGTTTTTCCTCACCGGCGGCGTGCAGACGGTGTCTTACTGGCTGCTGGAAAATTTCCCGGTGCTGGGGCGGCTGGGGTAGGTCGCGTCGGCGGAACGATGCACGGCAGCCCGCATTTGCAGTACCGTTGATCAACACTTTTTCGAGCCGGGAGGCGAGAATGGTAGCCAAGGCGGATGTGCGAAAATTCTTCAAGGTCTATGAGAAAATCTACAATGACGCGATCGCCGACACCGTCGATCTCAACGACGTCGCGGACATGTATTCGGCCGGTTTTGTCTCGGTGACGCCGGCAGCGGTCATGGTTGGCGAGAATGGCGAGCAGTTGAAGGCCATCATGACAAAGGGTTTTGGCCTATCGTGCCCTCGGCAGCAAGAGGATGACCTGCAAGGAGGTCTCTGTGACACCTGTCGACCAGGACCATTGCGTGGCTGAGGTAAACTGGGCCGGTGACTATGAACGCAAGGATGGGAGTCCCGTGACCATCGACTTTGCGGTCAACTATCTCGTCGAAAAGCGCGACGGCAAGCTGAAGGTGTTTGGCTGGATATCAGGTGACGAGCAGGCGGAATTCAGGAAACACGGCCTGTTGTAGGTGTGCTGACTGCCGAATTCCGTTTTAAGACCCGCTGATTAAGAGTCAGCTGCTCCGCCATCTCACCGAAATTTAACCGCATTGGTGAAGCAAGGCGCCACTGCTAGCATGCTTTGATTCCCAACCCTTTTCATATGGTTGTCCCTTCCATGAGCCAGAGATCCTGCCTGTCCGTCATTCTCGCCGCCGGCGAAGGCACGCGCATGAAGAGCGTGCTGCCGAAGGTGCTGCACCAGATCGCCGGCCTGCCGATGGTCGCCCATGTGGTGAAGGCAGCCGAAGCCGCCGGCGCCGGCAGCCAGGCGCTGGTGATCGGCCATGGCGCCGACGAGATGCGCAAGGCTGCGGCAAAGTTCGCGCCGAAGGCCGAGACTTTCGTGCAGGAGAAGCGCCTTGGCACCGCGCACGCCGTGCTGGCCGCACGCGATGCGATATCAAAGGGTTATGACGACGTCCTGGTGATGTTTGGCGACACGCCGCTGATCGACGCCGATGCGCTGACCGTGGCGCGGCTGAAGTTGGCCGAGGGCGCCGCCGTCGTCGTGATCGGCTTCCGCCCGCCCAGCCCGACCGGCTATGGCAGGCTGATCGAGAAGGACGGCAAATTGGTGGCCATCCGCGAGGAGAAGGACTGTTCCGAGGAGGAAAGAAAGATCGGCTTCTGCAATGCCGGCATGATGGCGGTGGCCGGCGCCCACGTGCTGACGCTGCTCGATCAGGTTGGCAATAAGAATGCCAAAGGCGAATATTATCTCACCGACATTGTCGAGATCGCCAGTGCGCGAGGCCTCGATGTCGTCGCCACCGAAGCCAGCTTCGAAAGCGCACTCGGTATCAACAACCGCGCCGAACTTGCGCAAGCCGAGGGCATATGGCAGGCGCGCCGGCGGCATGAAGCGATGCTGTCGGGCGTGACGCTGATCGCGCCGGAGACCGTGTATTTCTCGCACGACACCGAGATCGGCACTGACACGATCGTCGAGCCCAATGTCTGGTTCGGTCCGGGTGTGAAGATTGCGACGGGCGCCAAGATACATGCGTTCAGCCACATCGAAGGCGCCACCATTGCGTCCAATTGCGATGTCGGGCCATACGCGCGACTGCGGCCGGGTGCTGATCTCCGGGACAAGGCCAAGGTCGGCAATTTCTGCGAGGTCAAGCAGGCGGTTATCGAAGAGGGCGCCAAGGTCAACCATTTGACCTATATCGGCGATGCCCGCGTCGGCGCGGGAGCCAATATCGGCGCCGGCACCATCACCTGCAATTATGACGGCTATTCGAAATTCTTCACGGACATCGGCGAGGGCGCGTTCATTGGCTCTAATTCGTCGCTGGTGGCACCTGTCACCATCGGCAAGGGCGGCTACATTGCCTCGGGCAGCGTGATCACCGAAAGCGTGCCCGACGATGCGCTGGCCTTCGGCCGTGCTCGCCAGAAGACGATCCCGGGCAAGGGCAAGGAATTGCGCGAACGCTTTGCTTCGGCCGCGGCTGCGAAGAAAAAGTAAGACCAGCCCGCAAAAAACCGAACGATTGCAGTAACCGGATTGCAAGAGCGGTCTGTCATGGTGCATCGACAAGAATGAGCGTTCCGTTACACGGGACGAAATGCAATGTGACTTTCGCGGCAGGCCGGCCATCCCTAAATAGCGCTGGTTTTCCACGGGGACTCGGGGGCTGTCTGCATGTGCGGTATCGTTGGAATCGTCGGCCACTCGCAGGTTGCGCCGCTCATCGTCGACGCGCTGAAGCGGTTGGAATATCGCGGCTATGACTCGGCCGGCGTCGCCACCATCGAGCACGGCCAGCTTGCTCGCCGCCGCGCCGAAGGCAAGCTGATCAACCTCGAGCGCCGGCTCAAGGACGAGCCGCTCGACGGTACGATCGGCATCGGTCACACACGCTGGGCGACACACGGCGTGCCCAACGAGACCAATGCGCATCCGCATTTTTCCGACGGTGTCGCCATCGTCCATAACGGCATCATCGAGAATTTCGCCGAATTGCGCGAAGAACTGATCCGCGATGGCTATTCTTTCTCCTCGCAGACCGACACCGAGGTCGTCGCCCATCTGGTGGCGCGCGAACTCGCCAAAGGCCTGAAGCCGGTCGAGGCCGCGCACCAGGCGCTGAAGCGGCTGGAAGGCGCCTTTGCGCTGGCAATCATGTTCAAGGGCGACGAGGACCTGATCGTCGGCGCGCGCAATGGTCCGCCTTTGGCTGTCGGCCATGGCGATGGCGAGATGTTTTTGGGCTCCGACGCCATCGCGCTCGCACCGTTCACCAATTCGATCACCTATCTCGAAGATGGCGACTGGGCGGTGGTGCGCCGCGACGGCGTCACCATCTTCGACATCGACGGCACAAAGGTCGACCGCAAGCGCCAGCAGTCGCTTTCGACCAGCTTCATGGTCGACAAGGGCAATCGGCGCCATTTCATGGAGAAGGAGATCCATGAGCAGCCCGAAGTGATCTCGCATACCTTGGCGAATTATCTCGATTTTGTCGGCGGCGTCTCCAAGCCGCTGGATCTGCCGTTCAATTTCGCAGAGATCAACCGGCTGGCGATTTCGGCCTGCGGTACCGCCTATCTTGCCGGCCTGATCGGCAAATACTGGTTCGAGCGCGACGCGCGCCTGCCCGTCGACATCGATGTCGCCTCCGAATTCCGTTACCGCGAAATGCCATTGTCGAAGAACGACGCGGCGTTCTTCATTTCGCAGTCCGGTGAGACTGCCGACACGCTGGCCTCGCTGCGTTATTGCCGCAAGGCCGGCATGAAGATCGGCGCGATCGTCAATGTGCGCGAATCGACCATGGCGCGCGAATC
>NZ_RZPQ01000049.1:0-16366 GCF_003999135.1 Mesorhizobium sp. M7A.F.Ca.CA.004.06.1.1
TCATCACCCATGGCGAGCGCGCGCATGGCGTGGTCGCGCAATCGGTCGGCGGCGGTGGCGGCTATGGCGGCGACGCCAAGGGCAAGAGCTCGAATGCGTTGGCCATTGGCGGTCTCGGCGGCAATGGCGGCGATGGCGGCGATGTTACCGTCATCCGCACCGGCACGATCACGACGACGGGCAAGGATTCCATCGCCATCATCGCGCAGTCGGTCGGTGGCGGCGGCGGCATCGGTGGTGCCGGTTTCGGCCGCTTTGGCGCCGACGACGACGGCGGCGGGCCAAACGCCATCGGCTTCAACACGCCTGGTGGCACCAAGGGCACCGGCGGCAAGGTAACCATCATCCAGTCCGGCGCCATTGAGACCGATGGCGACCGTGGACACGGCGTCGTTGCCCAGGCGGTGGGCGGTGGCGGTGGCGCCGGCGGCATGGATTCGCTGGCCATGGGCCAGTCGGCGGCCGGCTCGCAAGGTGGTATCGGCGACGCTGCGGCGTCGGCCGCTAGCACGGACAGCCAAGTCTGGGTCAAGGGCGCAAGTTCGTATGCGATGTTCGGCCAGAGCGCGACAGGCGACGGCAATGCCCATGCGGTCGATCTGACGGCGGGTGACAGCCTGTTCGCGCAAGGTGCGGATTCCGTGGCTGTCTATGGCGAGAGCACGGCCAAGGGCGCCAAGGGCAACATCACCATCAACCTGAATGGCCAGTACACGATCGGCGGTGCCGGAACCGGCGTGGCGGCGATGCTTGTCGGGGGCGCAGACAACACGCTGAACAACCACAGCCTGCTCTATGCGATGGGGGCAACGCCGAGTTTCACCATCCAGGCGTCGCAATTTCAGGCATTCCAAGCCTTCCTGTTGGCGCCCGGTCCCGTCGTGCCGACGAATGCGATCCTGGAATCGCTTCTGGACGATTTCAGCCCACTGGCTATCACCGGCACATCGGGCGATGACCATGTGGAGAATTCGAAGAGCGCCGACACGCTCGGACGGGTGATCGGCAACATGGACCTCGGCGGCGGCACGAACAGCTTCCACAATATCGCCGACGCCTCGATGGTCGGCCTCAAGACCATCGATCTCGGCGGCGGCAAGTTCACCAATGACGGGCTGTTTACCAATCAGGGCATCGGCGTCGTGGCCAAAGTGGATGTCACGGGCGGCTTCACGCAGATATTCTCGGGCGACTTCGTCACCGACGTCGATCTCAACAACCAGATCACGGATGCCCTGGCACTAACGGTGGCCGGAGACTTCGATGGTGAAGCGCCGTTGAATTTCCTGTCGATCGACAAATTGTTCGCCGAATATGTGCTGGCCACCGGATCGGCGATGACCGATTCCGGCATCACGCCCACGACGCTGCATCCGGCGGTCGGCTTCAATTTCCTGACCAAGGTGGTCGGCGGAACGGATCTGGTTCTCTATGCCGACAATCCGACTTTCCTGGAGTTGGCACAGGATCCTAACTCCGGCACGACCGATCCCGGCGTCTTCCAGATGGCGCAGTATCTCGATGATGTCGAGGCTTCTTCGAGCCCAGACAATCCGATGGCGCTGTTGATCAACATGCTGCGCTTCCTGCCCGATGAAATGGAGCTCGGCTCGGCCCTGACGCGGCTGACGCCGCACTATGCCGTGCACACATTCGAGATGATCAACCGCTCCACGGACATCATGCTGGAGGCGGCGCGCGAATGCACCGGCGTTCGCGCCTACAAGGATCCCGACGGACGCTGTGTCTGGGCGTCGATCAGTCCGCAAGCCGAGTACAGCCGCGACGCTGAGGCCGGCACCACCAGCCGAGACGACGTCATGAAGACGATGTCGCTTGGCGGCATTGGCGAGGTCAGCCAGCACTGGTCGCTCGGCGCAACGATAGGCCGGACCGAATTCGACTCGAAGATCGATTTCAACGGCGAATTGCTGTCGGCCACGACAGGCGAATCCTGGCAGGCGTATGCGCTGGCGAAATATGCCGACAAGAACTACTTCATCGACTTCGCAGTCGGCGGCGGCACCGGCTCCTTCAAGGGCGAGCGCGATACGCATCTCGATCAGGTGGCCTTCATTCCGGGCGAAACGCTGATCGGCGATTATCTGCCGGAGGCATTGCTGCCTGGCATCGGCAACAGTGTCACCTACACGCAGAAAACCGCCCAGTTCGGCGGTTCGGCGCGGCTCGGCATAACGCAGGAGATGGGTGCTTTCTACCTGCAGCCGACCCTGCAGTTCGACGCGCGCTGGCTGCGTGTTTCCGGCAAGGAAGTGGGCTCGGTTGCCGCCTTCAACTTCGACGGCAGCGCCAACATGTATTATTCGGCGACGCCGGCTTTCGAGATCGGTACCGACATTGCACTCAGCGACATTGCCAGCCTTCGCGTCTACGGCAAGGCTGGCGTGGAGTTTTCCGACAAGGAGTGGGAAATCGAAGGTCGCTTCGCGGCGGCGGAGAATCTGCCTGGCAACCCCGCATTGCACTTGACGGAGGCCGTCGATTCGCCGCTCTATCGGGTCGGCGCCGGCCTTGAGCTGAACGGCGTCAATGGCGTCGGCATGTCCGTCAGATATAATGGCGCCTTCGGCGAAACGGTTAAACAGAACGCGATCAGCGCGTCTCTCAAGGTCAGTTTCTAGCTGGCCCGAGGCGGAGCCGGGCGGGAGGGATCTTGATGAGGAAGTACGCGTATTTCGTGGCGATGCTGGGTGTTGCCTGCACCGTCGGCGTGGCGGCCGTGGCGGCGCAAACCAAGAGCGACAAGGCGGTCGCGGCACCCGCTGCCGCGGATGTGCCGCAGTTGCCCGGCGGCGCGTCGGCACTGTCTGAAACCCACGGCGACTGGACGGTCAATTGCCAGATATCGGGCACGGCCAAGACCTGCAGCCTGTCGCATCAGCAATTCAACAAGCAAAGCAATCAGCGGCTGCTGGCGATCGAGCTGTCGAGCAAGACCGGCGAGGATGCCATGGGCACGCTTGCGTTGCCGTTCGGCCTGGCGCTGGCCAAGGGGGTCAGCCTGACCATCGACGATCAGAAGCTGGACGGCAGCCTGGCGTTCAACACCTGCCAGGTCGTCGGCTGTCTGGTGCCGGTGGTGTTCGATGCGACTGTCACGCCGCTGCTGAAATCAGGCACCACACTGAAGATCGACGCTTTCGCGGCAGATACCGGACAAGCGGTGAACTTTTCCATTCCGCTCAACGGCTTCGCCGGCGCGCTTGCCCGGACCGCGCAGCTTTTGACCAATTGAGGTAGAGCCGCAGGACTTAAAGCGCTGCCTGAATGTCGTCTCGCGGCAGGGCAGTGCGTCACTGCCTCAGAACGTCTCTGCGTCGGTTCAAACGATGATGGTTTTAAGCCTTTCGGCGATCAAGGCGGCGAGCCGCGCCGCCACATCGTCCTTGCTCATCTCCGGCCATTCCTCGACGCCAGCCTTTGACACGATCCGCACCCGGTTGCGATCGCCGCCCATCACGCCAGAAGAACCGACGCCGCTTCCCTGCGACACGTCGTTGGCGACGATGAGATCGGCGCCTTTTTTCTTGAGTTTGGCCTCGGCGTTGCGCAGGAGATCCTGCGTCTCGGCGGCGAAGCCGATAATCAGGCCGGGTCGCTGGCTGTGATGGCCGACGCCGGCGAGAATGTCGGGATTTTCGACCATGCGCAGCACCGGCGGCCCTTCGCCGGCCACCTTTTTGATCTTCTCACCGGCTGAATTTTCGGTTCGCCAGTCGGCAACGGCGGCGACGAACACCGCCGCGTCGGCAGGCAGGAGCTGTTCCACCGCGTCGCGCATCTCTTGCGCACGTTCGACATGGATGGTCTTCACGCCAGCCGGATCGGCAATGCCGACAGGACCGGAGACGAGGTGCACATCGGCGCCGAGCCTGGCCAGTGCTGCCGCTATGGCATGGCCCTGCTTGCCGGACGAACGGTTGGCGATGTAGCGCACCGGGTCGATCGGCTCATGCGTGGGGCCGGAGGTGACGATGATCCTGCGCCCCGACAGCGGCTTCGGGCCGACGTCGAGCAGTGCGTCGATCGCGGCGACGATCTCCAGCGGCTCGGCCATGCGGCCTTCGCCCGCTTCATTGCTTTCGGCCATCTCGCCCCTGACCGGACCGACGAAGATGACACCGTCTTTCTGCAGCGTCGCGCGGTTGCGGCGGGTGGCCGGATGCGCCCACATCCTCGGGTTCATGGCTGGCGCCATCAGCACCGGCTTGTCGGTGGCGATGAGCACCGTGGAGGCCAGATCGTTGGCGTGGCCATTGGCGAGCTTGGCCATCAGGTCGGCGGTGGCTGGCGCCACCACCAGCAGGTCGGCCTCGCGCGACAGCCTGATGTGGCCGACATCGTGCTCGTCCTGGCGGTCGAACAGTTCGGTAAAGACATGGTCGGCGGAGAGCGCGCCGGCCGACAGCGTGGTGATGAACTCCTGCGCGGCCGATGTCATGACCACCCGAACGCCGGCTCCGCGCTCGCGCAGCCGGCGGATGAGATCGAGCGCCTTGTAGGCGGCGATGCCGCCGCCGATGATGAGCAGGATGCGCTTGCCGGAGAGGCTCATGCCCAAGACCAGTTCTTATCGAGTGTCATGCCGGCTTCAGCGCCGGTTCGATATCGGTATGGATGAAATCATTGCCCTTGAAAAGCAGCGGCAGGTTTCGCGTCCTGGCGAGGGCGTAGGAAAAACAGTCGCCCATGTTGAGTTTGGCGGGATGGCCAGTGCCGCGGCCATAGAGGGCATAGGCTTCAATGCCGGCCTGTGCATGTTCGGCAGTGAGAGCGACGATCGTGACTTTCAGTCTTTCTAGAAGGCCTCTCAACTCAGCTGTGCCGGCCGCCCCATAACGTCCGACGACGACCGTGCCACATTCCATCAGGGTCGCGGCGCTCATAAACATCAGCTGATTTCCGGCGAGGCGCTGGGCTATCACCGGTGCATCAGGCTCCTGCTTGAGGATGGCCAAAATCGCGGAGGTGTCGATCACCACAGTCAGTCCTCCTCGATGAAGGACCAGAGCTCATCCGTTAGTTTTTTCTGATCGAAGTCCACTTTTCGCAATCGTCGACCGAATTCGAGGATTTCCTCTGCCGTGACGACATCGTCGTCGTGCTTGTTGACTGCCGCTACATCCTTCAACAACAGGGTTCTTGCCTCCTGCTCCATTGACACGCCATGTCTGGCGGCCTGCTCGCGCAGCCTTTGCTTCAAATCCTCGTCGAGATTGCGGATCGTCAGGGTGCCCATGGCTATTCCTGCATTCTTGCGATTGATTGATCCTTGGGTTTTTCCCCAGATGCCAAACCCGTTCGGTCGAACCCTTTTGTGGTCGGCAGCCCAACGGATGCGGCGAGCACGTCCCGCGCTTCCTGCTCCATGGAAACGCCCCGCGCGGCGCCGCGCTCGCGTAGCCGCCGCATGACATGGTCTTCCAGATTGCGGACGGTAATCCTCGCCATATGCACACTCCTACGTAGAATATAGCGATCTCGATTTCCGACTGCAATGACAGCATTGCTGTCATTGCCTGCACTCAGATGATCTTCCAGGCGATATAGACCAGCGTCAGCGCAATTACCCAGAGTGCCCAGCGGCCGGAGCGGCTGTAGCGCGCCTCGGCCTTGCCGATGGCGTCGGCGGTGGTCTCGTCGAAGCGCAGGCCGTGCTCGGCCATCAGGTCGATCTCGCGCGACAGCCGGTCGGTGCGCGCCGCAAGCTCGGGAATCTGGCGGGCCAGGGTGAGCAGCGCCCGGGCGCCGTCACGCGCATCGATCATCATGCCACGCGGCCCAAGATTGCCTGATATCCAGTCGCCGACCACCGGCTCGGCCGTCTTCCACATGTTGAAGGCCGGGTCGAGCGTGCGCGCCACGCCCTCGACCACCACCATGGTCTTCTGCAACAGGATCAATTCGGGCCGCGTCGCCATGTCGAAGAGTTCGGTGACCTCGAACAGCAGCGTCAGAAGCTTGGCCATCGAGATGGTCTCGGCCGGCTGGCCATGGATCGGCTCCCCGATCGCCCGGATCGCCTGCGCGAAGGCCGCGACATTGTGCTGGCGTGGCACATAGCCGGCCTCGAAATGGACCTCGGCGACACGCAGATAGTCGCGCGTGATGAAGCCGTAGAGAATTTCGGCGAGGAAGCGGCGCTCCTTCTTGCCGAGCCTGCCGGCAATGCCGAGATCGACGGCAACGATGGTGCCGTTTGCCTCGACGAACAAATTGCCCGGATGCATGTCGGCATGGAAGAAGCCGTCGCGCAGGGTGTGGCGCAGGAACGACTGGATGAGATTGGCTGCGATCGCCTTCAGATCGTGGCCGGCGGCCTCCAGGCCGGCAATGTCGTTCATCTTGACGCCGTCGACCCACTCCATGGTCAAGACGTCGCGGCCGGTGCGCTCCCAGTCGACGGACGGCACGCGAAAGCCGGGGTCATCCCTGGTGCTTTCGCCGAGCTCCGAGAGAGCCGCCGCCTCGAGGCGAAGATCCATCTCGATCTTGGTGGTCTGCGCCAGCGTCTGGGTGACCTCGACCGGCCGCAGCCGGCGGGACGAGGGGATGTATTTCTCCTGCAGGCGAGCGGCGAGGAAATAGCTTTCGAGATCCTGGAAGAAACGGCGGCGCACGCCGGGACGGATCACCTTGACCGCCACCTTGGTGGCAATGCCGTCATGGACAGCGTCGGCGGCATGGACCTGGGCGATGGAGGCGGCGGCGACCGGGTCGCCGAATTGCGTATAGAGATCGCCGATCTTGCGCCCGAGCGAAGCCTCGATCGCCGCGATGGCCTCGGCCCGGGGGAAGGTGTGCATCTTGTCCTGCAACGTGGCGAGATCGAGCGCCATGTCGTTGCCGACGACGTCGGGCCGTGTCGCCAGGAACTGGCCGAGCTTTACATAAGATGGACCGAGCCGGACGACCGCCTTGGCCAGCCGGTCGCTGCGCTCATAGGCCAGCGCGCGGCGGCGGGTGAACAGCCGCGCCATCCGCCATCCGAACTTCGGCAGGCCGGACAGTTCCTCACCCGGCAGAGCGGCGACGACACCCTCGCGGACCAGCACCCAGCCGGCCCTTACGAGCCGGAATCCTGCACTGACATTGCTCATGGCAGCGCCAATCCTGCCGGCTCTTTGAACCGGCATAGCACGCGTCGGTTGTGAGAAATGCGGCCCGGCCTCAAAGCTTCCAGCCCGAATGAAGTGCTGCAATACCGCCGGAGTAGTTGCGGAAGGAAACGCGGTCGAAGCCGGCGCGGGAAATCATCGTCGCGAAATTCTGTTGATTGGGAAACCTGGCGATCGATTCGACCAGATAGGAATAGGGTTCGCCGTCGCCAGTGACCATCTTGCCGATCTTTGGAATGGCGTTGAACGACCAGGCTTCGTAGGCCTTGTCGAGAAGCGGCATCTCGACCTCGGAAAACTCTAGGCACAGGAAGCGCCCGCCGGGCTTCAGCACGCGAAACGCTTCGCCCAAGGCCACCTCGATGCGCGGCACGTTGCGGATGCCGAAAGCGATGGTGTAAGCGTCGAATGTGGCATCGGCAAAGGGCAGTTCCTCGGCATTGGCCTCGACGAAATCGGTGTTGCCGGACAGGCCCTTCTTTTCGGCCCGGTCGCGGCCGACAGCCAGCATCGAGCCATTGATGTCGAGCACGGTGGCATGGGCATTGCCGTGGCTGGCATCGACGATGCGGAAGGCGATGTCGCCGGTGCCGCCGGCAACGTCCAGCACGCGCCAGCCGATCCTTTTGGGAGGATTGAGCCAGGTGACCATGGCGTCCTTCCACAGCCGGTGCAGGCCGGCCGACATCAGATCGTTCATCAGGTCGTAGCGGTTGGCGACCTTGTGGAAAACATCGTTGACCAGGGACTGCTTGTCGCCAGCCCCTACACGCTTGAAACCATAGGAGGTTTCCATGCCGCCCGCGGCCGTGGTTCTCTCAACTGACATTTTTTTGATCCGTCATAAAACCGGCGGGACCATAGCCGATCGATGGTGCGGGCGCTATTGTTTAAGGCGCGGTGTTCAGCCGCGCTTCCAGGTGGCGGGTTTTCGAGACCTGGACGGACCGACGGGATGGTTGAATGCCTTTGAAAGCGGAACTGCACTGCCACATCGAAGGGGCAGCGGCGCCCGAACTCGTCATCCGCCAGGCGCAGAAATACGGCAAGGACACCTCGCCCTATATCCAGAACGGTTCCTTCGTCTGGCATGACTTCACCTCCTTCCTGGCGGCTTATGATTTTTCCGCCGATCTGTTCCGGACCGAGGAGGACTATGCGCGGCTGGCCGACCATTATCTGACCAGTCTCGCTCGCGACGGCGCCATCTATTCCGAGGTGTTCACCTCGCCGGACCACGCGAAAAAGGCCGGCCTGTCGCCCAAGGCCTATACCGATGCGCTCGGCGAAGGCATGGCCCGCGCCAAGGCCAAGACCGGCATCGAGGGCCGCATGATCGTCACCGGCGTGCGCCATGTCGGCGTCGAGTCGATCGAGCAGGCGGCGCGCTTTGCGGCGCGCTGCGGGCATCCGCTGGTCACCGGTTTCGGTGTCGCCGGCGATGAGCGCATCGGCGATATGGAGGACTATGTCAGGGCTTTCGAGATCGCCCGCGAGGCCGGGCTCGGCATCACCATCCACGCCGGCGAATTGACGGGCTGGGAGACCGTCCAGGCGGCGCTCGATCATATCCGTCCGTCCCGCATCGGCCATGGCGTGCGCGCCATCGAGAACCCGGACCTCGTCCGGCGCATCGCCGACGAGGGCGTCGTGCTGGAATGCTGCCCCGGTTCCAACATCGCGCTCAAGGTGTTCGACAGTTTCGCCGATCATCCATTTCCGGCCCTGCAGGCGGCCGGCTGCAAGGTGACGCTCAATTCCGACGATCCGCCCTATTTCTGGACCTCGCTGAAGCGGGAATACGACATTGCCGCCGAGCATTTCTCGATGAACGAAAAGGCGCTGGCCGCCGTCACCCGCACCGCCATCGAAGCCGCTTTCGTCGATAGAAAGACGAAGACCGCGCTTCTTGCCCGGTTGAACAGCGCGGCACGCTGATTTCCGCCGACAAAGCTGTGGTCGGTGCGGGCCAAGCGGTTCCTTGACCGGCGCATTGCCGCTAGGGTTCGCTCAGGCAGCTTGAAGCGCGGCGCGTCCGAAAGGGCCATGCGCGCATTTTCGGGCGCAGGCATCAGGAGAACACCATGCAGGGCGTCACCGTCGTCGACCACCCGCTTGTCCAGCACAAGCTGACCATCATGCGCAAGAAGGAAACCTCGACGGCCGGCTTTCGCCGGCTGCTGCGCGAAATCTCGCTGCTGCTCGGATACGAGGTCACCCGCAACCTCGAACTGACGACGACGACCATCGAGACGCCGATGGAAACCATGGAAGCGCCGACGCTTGAGGGCAAGAAGCTGGTCTTTGCCTCCGTGCTGCGCGCCGGCAACGGCTTGCTGGAAGGCCTGCTCGACCTGGTTCCGGCGGCCCGCGTCGCCCATGTCGGTCTCTACCGCGATCACGAAACGCTGGAAGCGGTCGAATATTTCTTCAAGGCGCCGAGCGATCTCGCCGACCGGCTGGTGATCGTCGTCGATCCGATGCTGGCCACCGCCAATTCGGCGATCGCGGCGATCGACAAGCTGAAAGAGCGCGGCGCCACCAACATCCGTTTCCTTTGCCTGCTGGCGGCGCCCGAAGGCATCGAACGCTTTCTCAAGGCGCATCCGGACGTTCCCGTCTTCACCGCTTCGATCGACCGCCAGCTCAACGAGAAGGGCTACATCATGCCCGGCCTCGGCGACGCCGGCGACCGCATGTACGGGACCAAGTAATACCAGGCAAAGTCACCTGGTGCGATTTACCAAACGTTTACGCAAAGGCGCGGTTTTGGCGCGCGTTAAAGCGGCAAACACCATCCGGGTCTAACGATCGGCTGTCACTACGGCGCCGCGCGTCCATTTCGGACGCGCAAAGGACGCTGTAGCATTTTGATTTGCGCGTGAGCCTTTCGGAAATCGATCCCGATTTCCGGGGTCATGCGGCGAGGCCGATCCATGCTGCGCAAACTTCTGATCCTCGCCGTTTTCGCCGGTTCATCGGCATCGATACCGATTGTGTACCAGTCCAATCCGCAACTCGTCGAAAACCTGCTGAGGTCGGCGGTGCCGGGCAAACAAGCGGTCGAAGCCCAACCAGACGTCAATCTGGCATCGGTGCCCAACAAGCCCGCGGCACCGCTGCCGATGGGCCGCAAGGTGGTCGTCGCGGCAGACGAGCGCGGACATTTCTCATCGGCTTTCAAGTTCAACGGGCGCCAGGTCGACGGCATGATCGACACCGGCGCCACGCTGGTCGCCATCAACATGTCGACGGCACGCCGAATCGGCTTGTCGCTGAATGCTTCGGACTTCAGCCACGAGGTCAACACGGCCAACGGCACCATCAAGGCGGCCGTGGCCATGATCGACCGCCTGCAGATCGGCAACATCACGGTCAATGACGTCCAGACCATCGTGCTCGACGACAGGGCGCTGCGCACCAATCTGATCGGCATGAGCTTTCTCAACCGGCTCGACAAATACCAGGTCGAGAACGGCACGCTGCTGCTCGTCCAGTAAGGCTATTCGTTTTCCGCAATTTCCAAGGGAAAGCGCTATGCGCTTTCCCGGGAAAACCGGTCCACCACTTTTCCTGGAATTGCTTCAGCCGCGCGGCAGAATCCGCCGGATGACCGACTTGTCGGCGGGCGGCTTCGAGGCGCCGACCGTATAGGCCGAAAGCACGGTAGCCGCGGCGGCCTCGGCATCGGCCGATGAGCGGGCATGGATCAGCGCCAGCGGCTCGCCGATCCCAACCTCCGCACCGACCGGCAACAACCTGGTGATGCCGACCGCGGGGTCGATCTTGTCGTCCGGCCGCGTGCGCCCACCTCCCAGGCCGACCACGGCGAGCCCGATATCGCGGGTGGCGATGCCGGTGACGAAGCCGTTTGCGGTCGCGTTGACGGCAAATTCGATCGCCGCCGCTGGCAGATACTTTTCCGGTTTCTCGATGAAATCGGCGGGGCCGCCAAGCGCGGCCACCATGCGTGCGAAGGTGGCGGCGGCGCGGCCGCTGGCGAGTGTCTCGGTGGCGCGCCGCATGCCATCCTGGTTGGACGACACCAGCCCGGCCGACTGCAGCATTTCGGCGGCCAGCGCCAGCGTCACGTCCTCGAGCCGACGGTCACGATACCGGCCGGTGAGGAAATCAACGGCGTTGCGCACCTCGACGGCGTTGCCGGCGGCCGACGCCAAGGGCTCGTTCATGCCGGTGATCAACGCCGAAGCCTTTAGTCCGGCGCCGTTGGCGATCTCAACCAGGCTGTTGGCGAGTGCGGTGGCGTCGCGCGATTTTTCCATGAAGGCGCCGTTGCCGACCTTGACGTCGAGCACCAGCGATTGCAGCCCGGCCGCCAGCTTCTTCGACAGGATCGAAGCGGTGATCAGCGGCACCGATTCGACCGTGCCGGAGACGTCGCGGATCGCGTAGAGCCGTCGATCGGCGGGCGCGAGGTCGGCGGTCTGGCCGATGATGGCACAGCCTGTTTCGAGCACCGCCTTGCGAAACAGCGCTACATCGGGCTGGCTGATGTAGCCGGGAATGGCATCCATCTTGTCCAGCGTGCCGCCGGTGTGGCCAAGGCCGCGGCCCGAGATCATCGGTACATAGGCGCCGCAGGCGGCGACGATCGGCGCCAGCATCAGCGAGACATTGTCGCCGACGCCGCCGGTCGAATGCTTGTCGGTGACCGGGCCGGGCAGGTCCGACCAGTCGAGCACATCGCCGGAATCGCGCATCGCCAGCGTGAGCGCCACGGCCTCGTCGCGGTTCATGCCGTTGAAGAACACCGCCATGGCGAAGGCGCCGGCCTGGCCATCGGTGACGGCGCCCGACGTCACGCCCGCGACGAAGCCGGCGATCTCCTCTTCCGACAGCCTGAGGCCATCGCGCTTGCGGCGGATGATTTCCTGGGGAAGCATCAGATCTCCAGCAGTCCGTCGCGGAACACGCGTTGCAGGATCGTCGCCAGCCGCGCGCCACCGACCGGGGCCATGTCCTTGGTCTCCTGGTGCGAAAGCTCGGCCCCGGTCATGCCGGCGGCCAGATTGGTGATGACCGAACAGGCGGCGACGCGCAGTCCTAGGAAGCGGGCGAGAATGACCTCCGGTACGGTCGACATGCCGACCGCATTGGCGCCCATGATGCGCGCCATGCGGATCTCGGCCGGCGTTTCGAAGCATGGACCGGAGAACCACATATAGACGCCCTTGTGCAGGGTGGTGCCGGTCGCATTTGCCGCCCGTTCGATGGCCTGGCGGATGCCGGCATCATAGGCTTCAGTCAGGCCGACGAAACGCCGGTCGCTTGGTTCGCCGATCAGCGGATTGGTGCCCGAGAAATTGATGTGGTCCGATATCAGCATTACCGAGCCAGGCGGCATGTCCGGATCGACCGAGCCGGCGGCATTGGTGAGGATCAGTTTCGTGATGCCGATGCCGGCAAGCACTTCCAGCACCGGCCGCATCGCCGCGGCGTTGCCGTGCTCGTAGTAATGGGCGCGGCCCGACAGCATCAGCACCGGCACGCCGGCAAACAGCCCTGCCACCACTTCGCCGGCGTGCCCGGTGACACCGCTTCTGGGAAAACCGGGCAGGTCGGCATAGGAGATGCGGATCGGGTCCTCGATCTGGTCGACCAGACCGCCGAGGCCCGAACCGAGCACCAGGGCCGTGGCCGGCGCCAGGCCGTCCAGCCTTTCGACGAGATGATCCAGGGTTTTTTCCGTCATCGCTGCCAGCTGTTCATTTGAGCCCGTTGTTCATTTCAAAATATCGCCGCGGAAACCGTAAGGCAGCATGTCGCCCATGGTCACGGTCTCGGCCACACCTGCATTGTCGCAGAGATAGAGCTTTGTTTCCGGCCGGCAGAATTCGGCCAGCCGCTGCCGGCAGCCGCCGCAAGGCGAGCATTTCGCCATGCGTTCGGCGATGACGGCGATTTCCACGATCTTGCCGCCGCCGCCCATGATGTAGTGGCCGAGCGCCGTGGTCTCGGCGCACCAGCCTTCCGGATAGGAGGCGACTTCGATGTTGGCGCCGGTAAAGACGCGCCCGTCCTCGGTGCGCAAGGCAGCGCCGACCGGAAACTTAGAATAGGGCGCGTAGGCCTTGGCCATGGCGGCCTTGGCGGCCTCGAACAGATCATGCGACATTCAGGTGTTCTCTCCGATGATCGTGTTCAAAACCCGGCGCAAAGCCGACCTGCCGCTCAACGTTCCTTGACATAAGGTACGCCGCCGGCGCGTGGCGGGATTGCCTTGCCGATGAAGCCGGCGAGCAGGATGACGGTGAGGATGTAGGGCAGCGCCTGCATGAACTGCGCAGGCACCTTGCCGATGATGGGCAGCGGTGATCCCTGCAGGCGGATCGACGCCGCGTCCAGGAAGCCGAACAGAAGGCAGGCGAACATGGCGTTGACCGGCTTCCACTTGGCAAAGATCAAGGCTGCCAGCGCGATATAGCCCTTGCCGGCGGTCATGTCCTTCACGAAGCCGCCATTTTGCACCATCGACAGGTAGGCGCCGGCAATGCCGGTGAGGATGCCGGTGCAGATCAGCGCCCTGTAGCGCAGCCAGGCGACCGATATGCCGGCAGTATCGACGGCGGCCGGGTTCTCGCCTACGGCGCGCAGCCTGAGGCCAAAACGGGTGCGAAACAGCACCCACCAGGTGAACGGCACCATCAGGAAGGCAAGATAGACCAGGATCGAGTGGCCCGACAGGAGCTCGGCATAGATCGGTCCGATGATCGGAACGCCGCGGATGGCCTCGGCGCCCGGCAAGGTGATGGCCTCGAAGCGCTCGCCCGGTTGCAGCGCCGGCGTGCGCCCGCCCTGCTGGAACCAGGCCTGGCCGAGGATGATGGTCGAGCCGGCGGCGATGAAATTGATCGCCACGCCGGAGACGATCTGGTTGCCGCGATGGGTGATCGAGGCAAAACCGTGGATCATGGCAAAGGCGACCGAGATCAGGATCGCCATGCCGAGGCCGAGAAAGGCCGAATGGAACACGGAAGCGGCGGCCGCACCGGCGAAGGCGCCGACCAGCATCTTGCCTTCGAGACCGATGTCGAAGATGCCGGCGCGTTCCGAATAGAGGCCGGCGAGGCAGGCAAGCAGCAGCGGCACCGAAAGGCGGATGGTGGAGTCCAGTGTCTGGATGATCGCGTTGAACACATCCATCTCAGGCACCTTTCCCCTTGACCGCTTCCATGCCCACCGATCGCGGACTGAACGAGGCGAACAGCGCCTGGATGTAGGGCCGGAACATGTGCTCGAGGGCACCGGCAAACAGGATCACCAGGCCTTGAATGATGACGATCATGTCGCGGCTGATCGCCGGCATCTCGAAGGCGAGTTCGGCGCCGCCCTGGTAGAGCATGCCGAACAGGATCGCCGCCAGCACGATGCCGACAGGGTGCAGGCGGCCCATCAGCGCCACGGCGATGCCGACGAAGCCGGCGCCGGAAACGAAGTCGATGGCGACATTGTGCTGATCGCCCATCACCGGATTGAGTGCCATCATGCCGGCCAGCCCGCCCGAGATCATCATGGCGGTGATGATGATGCGGGTTTCGGAGATGCCGGCATAGCGTGCCGCTTTCGGGCTGTGACCGTAGGTGCGCATTTCATAGCCGAGCTTGGTGCGCCAGATCAGCAGCCAGACCAGGAAGGCCATGACCAGCGCCAGCAGGAAGGTGACATTGAGCGGCGCCGAACGGATCTTGGCGCCGAACAGCTCGATGATCCAGTTGAGCTTGGGCAATTCCGCGCCGGCGAGGAAGTTACGCGTCTGCGGCGCTTGCGAGGCGGCTGGCTTCAACGGGCCGACCAGCAGGTAAACCATGATCGAGGCGGCGATGAAGTTGAACATGATGGTGGTGATGACGATGTGCGAGCCACGCTTGGCCTGCAGATAGGCCGGGATGAGCGCCCACAATGCGCCGACCGTCGCCGCAGCAATGATCGCCAGCGGGAAGGTCAGCCACCATGGCAGTGTGCTGTCGAAGCTCAGGCAGACGATGGCGATGCCGAGGCCGGCGATGTAGGCCTGCCCTTCGGTGCCGATGTTGAACAGGCCGCAATGCGCGGCCACCGCCACCGAAAGCCCGGTGAAGATGAAGGTGGTCGCATAAAAGAGGGTGAAGGCGATGCCTGTGCCTTTGCCGAAGGCGCCCTCGACCAGGATGACGGCTGCGCGCAGCGGATTCTCGCCGACCAGAAGCACGACGAAGCCGGCGACGACGAAGGCGACGAACAGATTGATCAGCGGGATCAGGCCATAGTCGGCCCAGGCCGGCAGTTTGGCGTAGGGCGCGCTCAAAGTGCTGCCTCCTGGTGCTCGATGCCAGCCATCAGCAGGCCGAGCTCGCCCTCGGTCGCTTCGGGGCCGCGTTCGCCGACGATGCGGCCCGCAAACATCACCAGGATACGGTCGGACAGCGAACGGATCTCGTCCAGCTCGACCGACACCACCAGCACCGCCTTGCCCTGGTCGCGCATGGCGATCAGGCGCTTGTGGATGAATTCGATGGCGCCGACATCGACGCCGCGTGTCGGCTGGCCAACGATCAGAACACCAGGGTCCTGTTCCATCTCCCGCGCCAGCACGATCTTCTGCTGGTTGCCGCCGGAGAAATTGGCGGTCTTCAGCCGGCAGTCGGCCGGCCGGATATCGTATTTGGCGATCTTGTCCCTGGCATCGTTGCGGATGGCATCGATGTTGAGGAACGGCCCCTTCAAATAACGGGGATCATCGTGATAGCCGAGGATCGAATTCTCGTTCTCCTCGAAGGCCAGCACCAGCCCGACGTGATGGCGGTCCTCCGGCACATGCGCCAGGCCGCGGTCGCGCAGTTCGCCCGGGTCGGCGGCGCCGGTCAGGTCGATCGGCTTGCCGTCGAGCATGACCGAGCCGGACACCGCACGCCTGATGCCGGAAATCGCCTCGAGCAGTTCGGATTGTCCGTTGCCGGCGACACCGGCGATGCCGACGATCTCGCCGGCCCTGATATCGAAGGAGATGTCGTCGACCATGGTTACGCCGCGCGTATCCTTCACCGTCAGGTTCTTGACAGCGAGCTTGACGGCGCCGGCCTCGGCCTCGCCCTTCTCGACCCGCAAGAGCACGCGCCGCCCGACCATCAGCTCGGCCAGTTCCTCGACAGTCGTCTTCCTGGTTTCGCGCGTCGCCACCATCGTGCCCTGGCGCATCACCGACACGGTGTCGGTGATGGCCATGATCT
>NZ_RZPQ01000004.1:0-36229 GCF_003999135.1 Mesorhizobium sp. M7A.F.Ca.CA.004.06.1.1
CCTTTGCGCGCGTCAACGATTTCTCGGCACGTTTGACGCACAACCTTGAACTGCCAAGTTCGAAATCCAGAATTTCAGCCATCGTTCCCCTTCCTATGCGGTTGCGGTCCCTTCGGCTGATAATTACGGCTGTTCTGTTTGGTTCCGGCCAATCGCGACCCGGCTCCAGATTTTACAGGAGCCAGGCCGATCTGGTCCTGCCGATTTAAATCTCTCCGGCAATGGGCTTGAGCGCATCTTCTGTCGCAGGCTCCAGCGGGGCGCGGCAACGTTCCGGAGCAAAGCGGCGCGCCGAAGGACGATCTGAAATCCGCCCCGGGACATATCCGCGATGCGATCGACCGCGCTTTCAAGCTTTCGCGCGATAGATAGGCGCGCCGATGATCATGGAAACCTTCGACCATGTTCACTCCGAGGAGGTTTCAAGTTGTTTGGGGAATGACATGTGCCGGCCAAGTGGCCTATCTCACGCATCGCCAGCACCTATGCGATTGCCAAGACGGCTGTGCCGGCGTGACGGTCCACGAACTCGAATAGCGATCCTGGGGACCGCTGGATGTCGCAAATTGCGCCGTTCGCAACGTCGCGGCGGAGGTAGGTCCGGTTTGAGTCGAAAGCTTCGGTTGCGGTCGAATGAGCAACCGCCCTATGTGCATGCGTCATGACCATCGGATCGATCTTTGAATGAGCAAATTAGCCACAAGGCGCGCATTGCTGCTCCTCAATCCAAAGGCGCGGCGCGGCCAAGAGCTGATCGCCCCGATTGTGGAGCGGCTGGAGCGCGGCCGGCTTTCTGTCGCTGTCGAAAAGTTCGAGGCGTTGCCGGAGATCGCTCGTGACATCGTTCGCTTACGCCAAACGGCCGACCTTGTGGTCGTGTGCGGTGGCGATGGTTCGGTGTCGGCGGCGGCGATGGCTGTAGTGGAAAGCAGCCTGCCGATGGGCATTATTCCTATGGGAACGGCTAATGACCTCGCTCGCACACTCGACATCCCTATGGATCTTCTGCAGGCCGCTGACGTGATCGCGCAGGGCCGACTCCGGCAGATCGATATCGGCACGGTCAATGGCAATGCCTTCTTCAACGTTGCGAGTATCGGACTCAGCACTGAACTGGCGAAGGGTCTGGATCCCACTTTGAAGAAGCGTTTCGGCAGGCTCGGCTATGCGCTGGCGGCGATGAAAGTGTTGACGCGGGCCACGCGGTTCCACGCGAAGATTGTTGAGAAAGGCACGTCGACCGACGTCGAAACCTACCAAATTGCGGTGGGAAACGGTCGTCATTACGGCGGCGGCAACGTGGTGGAAGAGACGGCCGAGATCGATGACGGACATCTCGATCTTTATAGCTTGGAAATGACGAACCTTTGGAAGCTGGCGCTGATGCTCCGCTCCTTCCGGTCTGGAAGGCATGGCGCCTGGCGAGAGGTGCGCACGGCTAGGTGCGTCGAGTTCGACATCGAGACGGAGAAGCCGATGCCGGTCAACACCGATGGTGAGATCGTCACCTCGACACCAGGCCATTTCAAGGTCCATCCAAAGGCGATCTCGGTCTTTGCGCCTCCGCCCGTGGGCATTCGACGTCGCACAGAAGGAGCATTCGGTGCGGACCTTTGATTTGTCGGGCGACCATCCCGGTGTCAAGGCTGCGCGATAGCTCGTCCGGCCGCCGAGGCACGCATGATATCGTGTTCTCGACGCGCTTCAAAGGTGCCTTCCCATCGCCGCTCGAATATTAGCAACCTCTTGACGACCGCCGACCGCGCTCCAGAATCTCTCAAATGGCGCGGGAACAGACTGGCATCGATTTTGGCCACGAGGTGAGGGTGGGCGGCGTCACCCGTCTGGAACTGCTCGACGACGATGAAGATGGCAAGGCCACGGTCGGCGGTTTGGTCACGGCCGAAGCTGGCCCCCATCAGGGCATGGGAACGCGCCCCGCCGGTGCTCGGCGATGAAAAAAGCCAGGACTGACAATCTCCTCACGGCCATCAAAAGCCCCGGCCATGCGCTGTCGATGAAGGATCCAGCGCATGTCGAGATTTTCCCCGACTACATAATCAACAAGCGCCACATGGTAGCGGCAGCGGTGGTGGCAGTCCCGCTCCTGTTCGGTTTCACTGGCCTTGCTATTCGTTATGCCGCTGTTGCTTCAACGTTGGCAGAACCAGGCTTCGAGTCTTATGCTCGTGCGCTCTGCCGATGGGATTGCCACTGGTATCTGGATATTTCCGAACGCGGCTACGAGCGCTTTCCCATCCCAAACCAAAGCAACGTCGGACGATGGGGCTTCTTTCCATTCTATCCGATGCTGGTAGCGGTGATCCGGGCGATTTTCCCCTTCGCCACGATACTGGTCGCGACGATCACTTCGATTGCATGCAGCTACGCCGCGTGTCTGGTGGCATGGCCGCTGTTGGAGAAGAACATGCGGGCCTATGTACTGTACTGCGCTTTTCTGCTTAGCGGCCCGTTCTCCTTCCACTTCACAACTTTCCTTTCCGAACCTCTTTTCGTGCTCCTGACCTCGATTGTCTTCCTGGCACTCAAACGCTCCAGCTATGCCGTCGCTGGCATCTCGTCAGCGCTCCTTTCGGCAACGAGGCTCGTTGGGGTCCTTGTCGTCTTTGCGACCGTCATTCAAATGTTCCAGCAGCATCGAGAACGGGGCGGCTCACCACTCTCCTTTCCGCGTTGGGTGCTCGGTCGACCGGATCTGCTCGTCGCTATCTTTATCTCGCCTGCCGGCTTGTTTGCCTACATCCTGTTTTTGTATGTCACTGTCGGTGACGGCTTTGCGTTTCTGCACGTCCAACGCGCCTTTGGACGAGTGGCTGGGAACCCGCTCCTGTTTCTATGGGACGGGCTCTCAGCATTTCCCAAGACCGGGTGGCTGCCCACGGCGCCGCAATGGAGTGCGCTCGCAGCGATCATCGGGCTGGCGCTATCAGTCGTGCTGGTGGCTCGCAAGCAATATGGCGCTGGGGTCTTCTGCGCGATCTGCATTCTCGTGCCATTGATAACGAATCTGGCCTCCATGGTCAGATACGTCATTGGGCTGGCGCCTCTGATAATGTTGATGGCCGTCCTGTTGTCGGCGTCGAAACTGATCTGGCTCGCCGCTTTGGTTCTCTTCCTGGTCGCCTGCTATTTCATGACGGCGGCATGGATTGGAGGCTACCTTGCTTTGGTCTGACACCCTCAATCCCCGTGGACGCGCCATCTCGCTTGGCGCTTACGCGCTCGCCGCGGTTCTGGCCGTGTCCGAACTCGCCATCCTTGCGCTGGCTCTCCATCCGACTGTCCACGCCGACTATCGTGCCTATTACATCGACCGCACGACGACATGCCTCAACCGCGATGCCATTGGCAGCTACTCACTCGGCCAGACAGTGTCCTTCCGGTCCGATGGCGCCAAACGGGCAGCCGGCATGAAAGTTTGTGGCTGGTCGGGGCCGGTAGCCGACGGCACGCATTCACTGGGCGAGACCTCGCGGCTTCGCCTGCAGATACCGCCGCTTCGCGACGGTCTCAAGGCAACGCTACAAATGGCCGCTGTCATTCGTCCGCCACAGACGACGCAGAGGGTAATAATCTCGGTGCATGGCGTGTCCGTGCATAAGGTCACACTGTCGGGCAAGCAACCGATGACCGTCTCGTTCGTCATTCCGCATGCAGCTTTTTCGAACGCCAGCACGTTCGAAATGACCTTTGACTATCTCGACGGGATCCCGCCCAGCCAGGCCGCCAGCGACATTTACAAGCGCTCCATCAAATTGGTGTCGTTTCGACTGGACGCCATTTAGAGCATTATTGCCTCTGGCGGGAGCGATTGCCGTGCCGACCGGGAATGCGTCCGGCAAAAACCCACCGGTCAAGCACGAAGAAATTGATGCCGGGGACAAGCAAGCACGTAATCAGCACGGGAATGATGAGCGGCAAGCCCAGCTTTACCGTCAGCAACGCCGGCGCCCCATAGGCAATGGCCAAGCCTGTTGCCCCCAGCAGGAGAAAACGCGGAGCTTCAGTTCGATGCGATCGGCCCGACACGAACGTCAGGGATTTGTGAGCCAGATACGAAAACAGGGTGGCTGCGGCATATGCCCCAAGCGAGGCATGGATGGGCGTTAAACCGAGCCACTCCGATTTGGAAAAAGCAGCAACCAAAGCGGCATACAGAAGTGTGGCAGCGATGCCGACCAGGCCGAAGCGTGCCAGTAGCTTCAGGGAGTCGTCGCCGGCAGGCCGATGCTCATGCATGCGCACTACACGCATACTGTGCCCCCAGCGGCAGGGGGGCGAGCGCGCGTTCGACTTTTCGGGCCAAGGACCTGCCCGACGGCAGCAGCAGGAAGTGCTCGGATCGGATGTTGCTGAAGCCTGCTTCTTGAAGGAGGGACGCTGTTTTGGCTGCGCTGAGCAGCACCGCGTCATGGTCGAAGGGACACCGGAACACAGCCAGACGCGTCAGCGGGTTATAGGGATTGTGCTCGATGATGCAGGCGACACCGCCCGGGCGCACGACGCGCCGCATCTCGCGCATGAACCCGAGCCAGGAAGCTGGCGGTACATGATGGACGACGCAGCTGGCGAAGGCCAGATCAAAGACCCCATTGTCGTATGGCAGGTTCAGGCTGGTGCAGGCCCTGTATGTGACGCTCGGATTTTCCTGCCTCGCACGCAGGATCGATTCCTGCGAGATGTCACAGCCGTCCAGGCACTCGAAGGCGCCTTTGAGATAGGGATGGAGCACACCTACGCCGCAGCCGACATCAAGCACCCGTACTTCCGAGCCGGCATGACGAAGCCCCCGCTCGATCACAACGCGTCGCAGCAACTCGGCCTTCGCCATGAGAAAGAAGTCGTGCTTAAGCCCTGAAAAGCGGATCGATCCCTGGACCGTCTCACCATAATTGAATCTATAGCTGTCGAAGGGTTCGGACATTGGCCGGGACTCCAATCCGGGATTTTCGAGGCGAGCGGCGGCTCTTGCCCGGGACGGCAGACATCGGCCGGTCGAAGCCGGTGAGGCGATCGATCACGTAAAGCGGGCGCCGTTTTACTTCGGCGTGGATGCTGCCGACATACAATCCGACCACGCCGGTCATGAAGAGGTTGATGCCGCACAGGAGCGACACGATCATCACGGTGGATGTCCAGCCGGCAACAATGCCGGTTTCAAAGGCCCAGGCGTAGATGGCGTAGGCACCAAAGGCTACGGCCAGCGCAGAAATGGCCAAGCCACCCCAGAGCGCCAGGCGCAGCGGCTGCTCCGAGAAACTGACGATGGCGTGCACAGCAAGATGCACCATCTTCCAGAATGGGTATTTGGTCTGGCCATGGGCTCGTGCCGGGCGCTCGAAAGACACCGACGCCTGCTTGAACCCCATCCAGCCAAACATGCCCCTGACGAAGCGATCCTGTTCGGGCATCTGCCTGAAAGTTCTCAGCGCTTTCGGACCGACCAACCGGAAATCTCCAACGTCGCGCGGAATGTCAACGGTCGTCATCCTTTCCAGCAAGCGATAGAAGAGACTTGCCGTGAAGCGCTTGAACCAGGATTCGCCCTCGCGTTTAACGCGCCGGGCATAGACAATTTCGAAACCTTCCTTCCACTTCGCCACCAGATCGAGAACCACCTCGGGTGGGTCTTGGAGATCGGCATCCATGACGATGACGGCATCCCCCTGGGCGGCGTCCATACCGGCTGTGATTGCTATCTGGTGCCCAAAATTGCGGGAAAGCTCGATCAGCCGAAAACGAGGCTCGGCGGCGACCACACGCCGAAGGTAAGTGACGCTGCCATCGCGGCTTCCGTCATCGACGAAAATAGCCTCTGTCTCACCGTCCAGCTGGTGGATTAGCAACCTGATCCGCTCGATCAGACGAGGCAGCACTTGTTCCTCGTTGTATATCGGCAGAACCAGCGAGTAGCGCAGCGACACGTTCGCTCTCATCCCGGCACTTTGGATTACAGAGGCCTCCATGCCGATCAAATGAAACGCCAGCCTCAAAGTTCCATAAGGCATTACTAATTTAATTTGTTGTTGTAGGCGGGTGGCGAGCTGTTCGTTCTGAACGGCTTCGGTCTGATTTGGCATGGGATATCGTTTCGCGCGCCGGCGGAGCAATGCGCTGTTTCGCAATCATTGTCGGGCAAGTGGCCGCCTTACCAGCTCTTGTCAGCGCGTCGGCGCGCGATAATTTTTGAGGGGAAGGGACTTCGACCAAAGGAGCCGACGATGGAACACCAAACTTTAAGCCAACTGCAGACAATTGCAGAAGTAGAACCCCTGTCGACATACCCGATCATGACCCGGCAACAGCGCATTGAGCGCTGGGCAGAATTGCTGGAACAACATCCCGAGCGACGCCTGACAGCGCTTACCGGCACTGAGCATCTGAAGCGGGAAGCTCGCGACGCAGCGCGCGGTGAGGGCTCGCCAATTACAGTGGCCTTCGAGGACCCGCTACTGCGTGCGTTAGGCCTGAAGGATGACACCTATGGGGCAGCAAAGCGCTTCTTCGAACTGTCTGACGGGGAGTTGCACGACATCGTCTGCAGTTGCCATGTCGGAACCACGTTCAGAGGGCAGTGGGCTGCCGCCAGAGTCCGCCGGTCAATCGGAGGGAACAGGTTTCTTAAGTGGCTTAGAGAGAGAATGTGGCACTGAGGTCGCCAAGGACGGCGATTGAAGCTCGTTTCAAGCGAGGTGGATGAACGATTGGGGCGCCAGTGGAGCGCCGTGTTGACGACGGGGGTCGGCGCCGTCCCACGGCTGTGCAGACGGGTGGGGCGCTCCTCGGTCCCAGTTTACTCGCGGTGCGTTCCAGCATGGCTGCAATACTCCAGGGGCAGGATTCTGGAATCCTGTTTGCGGCTAGCATCACCACGTGAAGACATCGATCGTTCGCCATCTGCTGCGCTAACCTCAATCTCGGCGGCGCCTGGCCTGTATGGCAGCAAAGGTGACTGGGCGAAAATCCCAGGCGTCGACGCCGACGTCGTGCTGGCGCGTCATTGGCTTCAGCCGGCCATGAGAATGGCCGTGCAGGTTTATCGATTTCTTGCCGATCTTGTTCCAGGTGCGGAACGGGTAGTGGCAAAGAACCAAGAAACTGCCCTCGACAGTTAGCTCCTTGTAGTGTTGCACGCTAGCCCAAGCCGAAGCGCGGAGCGTTACCATGCCGTCGTTGTTGCCGATGATCAGGTGTTTGGTGCCGTGGAGGCAGGACAGCAGCGAAGACACTGTCTCGGCCGATCCCTTGGCGAAGTCGCCGAGGTGCCAAACCTCGTCATTTGGAGCAACAGTCTCGTTCCAAAGTTCAGTCAGTGCCTGGTCGTGCGCCACCAATGAACTGAAGGGGCGGGGGTCGAGCCGCAGAATGCGGGGATCGTTGAAATGCGTGTCGGAGGTGAAGAAGATCATGCGCCGCCGCTGGCTGAGATGAGCGCTCGACGATCGCTTTTAAGTTCGGTTGCCGGAGCGGCTTTTGGGTCCATCATCGATCCTGATTTGGGCTTCCCTGAGCATCTTGAGTGCCTCTTCCTTGGTGAGGCCGCACTTGCGCGCAAAGTAGAGAGCTTCGATCGCCTTTTCACGATCTGTGGCTTCTGTGTGCTGTTTAAGCTTTTCACATCGTTCTCTATCACCTTTTGATGCCACCGAACCATCACGGTGCCGGGTTGTTCCCATCCATCGGATCTGCTGACCTGCGGAGCGCCGCTGCCTGATGTCGCCGATAAACGAGATCCCGAGACCTGTAGCAGGCATCAGCTTGGTCGTTTCTATGTGGCCCGTCTGGGAGGCACTGTCGGAGCTCTAAAGTTGCCGAACGCTTTGCGGCGGTTGCTTTTGGCTACGAGCGGGCGCGGCAGGCATCTACTGCCGAAGGCGGCTCGAGCTCGCGGAGGAACCATGCATCGCGCTTTTTGAATCGCAGTCTGAAGACCCAACCGCGATCACCTGGTGCGCCCGACGGTAGGACAGCGAGAAGCCTTGCCTCTGCCTTTGCAAGGTTGCCATGGCGATCCGGAACCTCGAGGCATGTGGAGAGTTGTCCAGCAGCCCAGCGGAGATCCAAGGGCGCCATCAGATGCCAATCCCGGCGTCGCCGCGCAGCCGAAACGCTCTAGCAAGCCGGCAACTCCATCACCGGCACGGCACAAGGCCTCCGGAGCAGGATTATCTATCGACGGGCTCCCAATGGTATGAAGGACAATGGCCCATGAACGTCGCCAACCTGCAATTGGAAGGTTTGCTTATGGCGGTCGCGGCCGTCAATAACGCCTTGGTCCGCAGAGGCCTTCTCTCGGTCGATGATATCGACACGGCGTTGAAAAACGCGGAAGCCTCCTTCACGGTTGATGAGCGCCTCTTCGAGGATATGTCGCCGGCTAACCGCGACGCAGTGTGTTTCCCTTTGCGGCTTTTGCGGCTGGCTAACACCGAGCAGTTCGAAGCGAGTGTGCCACCGTTTTCCGAGCTGGCCAGGCAGGTGGGGATCACCAAGGAGCCTAATAACGACCAGATGTGAGGGAGGAAGGTCGACCTGCGCGGGTGGCCTCGAAAGACGTGATGAACGATGACCCTGTAGATTCGCTCGCCAACGCAATTCGGCATCGCAGCGCAATTCTGTTTGTTGGGGCAGGGGTTTCGATCAGCGTTGGATTACCCTCCTGGGAGAAGCTGATAGAGCGAATGGCAAAGGAGCTCGGCGTCGACGACGAATTTTCCACGCGACGCGATCGTTTTCAAACCCTGGCCGAGTACTATCGCATCAAGCATGGCAGCATCGGGCCACTTCGCAGTTGGATGGACAGAAACTGGTCCGTCCCCAAGGACCGGATCGAGAAATCCGAGTTGCATCGTCTCATCGTGAGGCTCGACTTCCCTGTCATCTACACAACTAACTATGATCGGAATCTGGAACTGGCTTATGAGATATACGGTCGGGACTACGTGAAAGTGGCCAATGCACGCGATGTGGCGCAGGCCCGCCAAGGCATTACCCACATCGTCAAGTTCCATGGTGATTTCGACGAGGATTCGTCCCTCGTCCTCACCGAAACGGACTACCTCGATCGTCTCTCCTTCAATTCTCCGCTGGACGTGCGTTTTCGCTCGGATGCGCTCGGCAGCACGATCCTCTTCATTGGCTATAGCCTTTCCGACCCAAACATTCGGTTGCTGCTGCACCGTCTCTGGCAGACGTGGCATCGGTCCGGCTATGAGAAAGATCGCCCGCCCTCGTTCATCTTCATGACCAGCCGAAACCCTGTGGAGGAGGCCGTGCTTGGACGTTGGGGCATTTCGGTCGTGGTCGGCGAAATCGACGAGCCGCAAGCTGCTTTGGTGGACTTCCTCAGCCGGCTGGCGGAGATGGTTGGGGATGGGGAACTGTCGCCAAAAAGTGGGCGATAGCAACATCCGTATGATGGGCAGTTCGGCGGGCTCTCAAGGAGCGGCACATGGCAGAGAATTCCGTCCGGAATTTCAAGTTCAATTGGCCTCAAGGATACTATCGCGGCACGGAGAGCTAATCGGAAAACTTACTCACGCACTGCCTACTTTGAAGTGCCTTTCAGCGGTAACGGCTTACCTCGATGCGCCTTGCGCCGAGCTTCGGCGCAAGGCGCGAGCTTGTTTAGCGATACGCTACCGGCTGATCAACGCTTGGCGTTTTCACTCTCCGAGTCGGCCCGCGCCAGGAACTGCTCGGTTGTCGTTGGAATATGGCTTTTCAACCAGTCCGCCATTGCGACTTCCTCACGCAGGTTCTCTTCGCAGACCTGGGCGACCTCTGCTTCACGCAGCGATTTGGCAGCGGCGATAAGGATTGTGTAGGAGGCGATTTCCATGTGCTCGAACGTGTAGCTTGCAAGCGATCCTTTCATCACTTCGTCACCGGCGAAGACACCGCTGAGCGACTGCGCCATTGCCGTCAGCTTGCCGCCGGCATCCTTCAGTGTGGAAGATCCTTGTCCGATGCGGTCGAGACAGGTTTCCAGCCGAGCAGCCTGCTGCCTGGTCTCCTGGACGTGCTGGCGAATCCGTTCGCTGAGCTCAGGATAGTTCTCAATTCGGTTCAACTGCCCATTCAACATGGTCTCGGCCTGCTCTTCCATGGCGTGAGCATCCCTGAGCCATTGGACAAGCCATTCGCGCGATTCTGACATTTCATATCTCCGTCATGGGTCGGCCAGAACTTTCAAAGGGAGATATTGTTCCTCATCGGTTGAACCGCGGAGTCAGCCTGTATCGCGAGCCTTGCTGGTCGGCGCTGCAATCAGGCTCTTGGCACCAGGAGAGAATATCGCGGTGCGGGCACTGCCGCTGTGTCTCAGCTGGCAAACGCATTTCTGCAGAAATGACCGGACCTGCTGCCTGTCGCGGGTTCGGCGACGGATGGATCTCTGTTTCGCGTCGGCTCGTATTCTGATGCCCGCGCTGCCATGTAGGGCTATGCTGTATCTCTCCCGAGCGGCTTGGCATTTTACGGTTCACTTGCGAAATCTACCCGTAGCTGATGCGCTCCAGGGTCGAGGCATGTTCACCTGCGGAGATCTTATCGCACGAAGGGATCGCAATGGAACGTCAGGGCATTTCGGAGGTTGGTAAGGAAGTTTCGCAGCTAAGGAAACGAGCCATGACTTCTTCAGACAATTCTTCAGCTGGCATATCACCACGCCCCGAAAAATCGGACAGCCGGACCTCGTCTAAGCCGGCGACACCGTCACCGGCCGCAGAGAAAGTCTCCGGAGCAGGCCCTGCGATGGCCGAGCATTCGAAAGACGCCAAGGCGCCCAGAGGCGGTCGTCAGCCTGGGGCATATGTCAAGGATTAGACGGCCGAGCTGTTGAGTTTCGGCTGCCCGCTACAGTCGAAGGAGGTTCCTATGCAGATGATGGGAATTTTCGTCAGCCGAGACCAGGCTTCGATCGTGGAATTTCGAGCGATCGTCTGACGAGTTGTCGCCGCGCAGACGAATTATCGGGATCATCAGCCAAGCCCACCATGAGCATACCCCATGGGAAAGTGAAGGCGTGGCGGAACCGCCGCGCTTAATCCGGCGGAGGAGTTATCCGGTGAACGCGACCAAAGAGTTTTTTGAAACCTGGCTGCAGGAGAATGTCGGCACTCTTGCTGGCAAAGAGGATGTGAGCTTCGCCGTGCTGGCCCAGCAATTCGAGCAGGACGCCGAAGCGGCCGGTTATGGTCGCGAGGTGCGTGAGGACGAGCTCGGAAACATTGAACATGCGATCGAGCAAGCGCTAAAGAACGCCCGAAGTGACGTGCAGGGTGGCGCCGATGGCCAACCCAGCGATGCGACAGCCCTCATGGATGCGCTGGAGGTCGAAGATGCCAAAAGTGGGCCGTAGGCTTTACCAGATTAGCTCTATTCGTTTGTCGAAGTTGCCGGGGTAGTCCTATGGAGCAGTTTCGCAAGGACATGGCCGCCTTGGCAGAGCCAGCTTTCTGGGTGACGATAGGCTTGCTTCTGGTTCCGTATGCGCTTGGAACCGTGCTCCTCGTTTTGACCTGCGGCTGCCTGTAGGTTGACTGCAGAGACCCCCGGTAGTGGTTCAACGACCCTAGGGCCGAATTCTATGCAATACCGAGCTTATAACGTTTCCGTGGGGTCCCTTGCTCCAGCAAAGTGTGAACGATCGCGTCGCGAGAAAAGTTCATCGTCGACACCAGGCTCTTTGCGAGAGGGGAGAAGGCCGCCGTTCATGTTCAGGCGCCGACGCTATCTGTGCTCTCATAGTTCCAGCTACGGCCCCCTATCACAGTGCTCCGATCACACTTAGCATCCGCGCGTTCCTTACATCGAAAATAGCCCTGCAGCTTGCGAGTTGCCTTGGAACACTTGTGTCATATCGAAGTTCGGCCCCCTAGGAGAACCAAGATGGCCATGACACAAGCTGCCAACGACAACCAGCCGGGCGAGAAACCGGAACATGCAACCGAAACGTCACTCAAAGCGGCAATAGACCAGTTTAGGGCGGGACGCAGGTGCAAAATGGCACTACGGGCGACAAGAATCGGGGTGAGGCACTGAGATGCCGCGGATCAATCATGACGGTCGCAACGAGAATACCACATCCGCTGCAGCACTCATTATCGACAAGGAACGTGCTGAGCGCGCCGCCAAGACGGCGCGGTTGAAGGAGGCTCGCCTCGCACAAGCCATCACGCCCGGTCCCAGCCAACGCAAGCCGCGTGTCACCAAAAAGGTTCGCAGGATTTTTGTTGCTGGCTAGGAGGTGTCCGTGACTCGCAATCACGACAAGGAAAGATACGACCGCGCCAAACGTATCAGCCAAGAGATGCTGGACGCTGAACGAGCCGAACGCGCCGAGAAGACGGCGCGGCTGAGACAAGCAAGGCTTGCACAGCATCCGGTGAAATCACCGCCGGCGCAGCCGCGAATGCATCGCAAACCCATCCCGGCTCTCAAAAAGAGAAGCCGTAAGGTGATTGAATTCTTTTAGGCTCTCTCGCTCGCCTGCAGCACCATGCAGGAACACCGTCCGGACTTAACAGGCCTGGCGGCAGGGGCTTTCACGACTTGCTCCAGCTCGATCCGTACACATGCTGCCCTTTGTTGGTTCATCCCCCTGCAGTTGGTGAATCCGGCGCCATGTTCGAACTTGCATAAGTTAATGACCTCTTCCCAGAAACGAGTCATGCATGGGCTCGCCGCCCAGCATCTGCGGCCTTGATTTAAGTCGAGTCAAAGGGGCGTACATGACCTACGACACCGCCAGTGATCAACCTATCTATCCTGAAGGGTTGAGATTGCTGGAATCGGTCCTCAAGAAGCTTTGCGGGGAAGCAGAGATTCAACTGATCTCTTACAACGCCGAGCAGATTGCGGCCGAGCTCATAAAATTATTCCAGAGTGGCATGAAAGACGAAACGGTTCTGCTGGTCGTCATGCGGGCGCGGCTGCGAAAAAGGCCGGTCTTGGCGGTCGGCTAGTCTCTCTCACCGTCATTCCACGATCCACGGCTCAGCGTTCGATGGCGACTTGGCGAGCGTCTTAAGCGTACGATGCCGCGCGATCTCGCGGAGACTTCTGCATCTCTGGAACCTCGCCATCGTTAGAGCTGCGAGCGTAGCCTGCTGGCAAAGTAGTCGGTGACCTTTTCGCTTAGTGGACGCGCTTGCCATTCTTCCAGACTGACTGGCCTTGATCGTTTCAGGTCCTCGTTGAAGATGTCTATTTGCGTTCGCGCGAATTCCATGCCGTAGACGTTCAGGGTGGCCTCGTCATTGAGGCGCAGGGAACGCTCATCCAAATTGGCCGAGCCAACGCTCACCCAGACCTCATCGACGATCAAGAGCTTCGGGTGGTACATTGTGGGTTGAAACTCAAAAATGCGCACACCGGCTTTGAGCAATTCGCCCCAGAAATAACGTGAACCCTTTCGCACTATGGGCACATCCGTCAGCCAATTGGGAACGATGACATCGACCGAGACGCCTCGCTTCCTTGCATCAAGAATCTGCTGCAGGGCTATGTCGTCGGGCACGAAGTAGGCCATGCCGATGCGCAGATGATCCTTGGCCGCGGCTATTGCTGCCAACATCATCAACTCCATGTTCTCCGAGCCGTTTGGCTGCGAAGAAAGTATCAACTGGGCATCGATCCCACCAGCGGGCGCAACTGCAGGGTAGAACTTCCCGCCCTGCAATGTCTCGCCGGTCGTCTCAAGCCAGTTTTCCGCGAACGCCGCTTGGAATGCGGACACGGCGGGTCCTTCGATCCGGTAGTGCGTGTCGCGCCATTCATTCGAGTTGCGTGCGTTCCCGCGCCAATTATCGGCAATGCCGACGCCGCCAGTGAATGCTATCCGGCCATCGACGATCAGCAGTTTGCGATGGGTTCGGTTGTTTACTCGGTCCAACGTATACCAGCGTAAAGGCCGATAGCGTTCGAATCTCACACCGGCAGTGGTCATGATGTGGATCAAGTCCTCGTCGAAGGGAAGGCTGCCAACCCAGTCGACGTTCACACGGACTTCCACGCCTTCGCTGGCCTTCGCCGCCAATGCGATCGCGAACTCGTAGCCGATGGCTCCTGACCAATAAATATATGTTTCCATGTCGACGCTGGATCGAGCCGCCCCGATTGCTTGCAGCATTGACGGAAATATTTCGTCTCCGTTGATGAGAGTTTGGACCGCATTGGAATCGAACATCTGCCCTTGCGAATAGCTGCTCATCGTCTTGGAAAATTGGGGATCCGTAGCGTCGAAACGATGGGGAACGATTGATCGTAGAACGCGCGGCTCTGGAGTAAGATTTATGATCAACACCGTGAGCAGGCTGGTCATGGTGGCGATGGCCAGATAGATGAGCACCTTTCGCCAAAGCTCAATGCCGGAGGTCTTCTTGCGGGCGCCTGACGCCACGGAACCGAGAGGCTGCACGTCAATCGCCCCGCTGCTGGCGATGGCGATGCTTTTCGATCTCCTCGGGCTCTTCATCATCGATCCGCGTGATGTTTGAAGCCGCGTGATCTGACCGCAGAATCTCGTCAAGCTTGGCGTGGATCGCTTGAGTGTCGCGGTGCTCCGCGCGCTGGATGAACAGCGTCATCGCCCAAGTAAACAATGTTGCGGCTCCGTGCCAATCCAAGCTCTGTCGCTCGAAGATCATCCAAAGGATGGCGTAAGCCAACAAGACCAGGAATGCAGCGGGACGGGAGGTCAATGTGCCAATTGAGGTAAGCACGCTTGTGACCGAATGATTTGCCATTCCAAAGAACTCGCGGCAGTGCCCCTGGTTCCCACGAGGCATCATACCGCCCCGCCGTGATTCAACAAAAGGTACAGTTGAGCAGCGCGCGTTTTCCAGGTGTCCTGCATCGACCTTCACATGTCATGGTCTCGCAGCGAGCACGGTCTCGATTTGGATAGTCTCGCAGCGGTGGGTTCAGCAATTCGCTCATATCGGAGACGTGGCGATTCGGATTCGGCCGCTTCGGCCCCAGCGATTGCTGGCGAGAAAAAGGCAAGCAGTCGCTTGGTAAGTTCCGCTGCACGTTGTTCCCCATCAATCGCGCCGGTTACGAGTTGGTGGACGTTTTGCTGTTCTGAGCTTGCGCCGCACAAGGACCGAGCCGCCGATGATGACGGCTGGCATATTGTTGCGCGATGCCATGGTGAGCTGTCCGACACCATCTCCTGTGTCCGACGCGGGTGCTCTTCTGCTTCCTTCGGCAACTTCGTCTATGTCACGTTGTTCAGCATGAGTGTCAGCAGCATGAACGATCTCGTGAGTTGCCCCATTTTGCCCGCGGTTTGGTCGGACTAAATAATGCGGCCAGTCGCGAAGAGTTATAGGCGTTGGAGTATAGGGCTTCGCCATCAACATCCTTGCGCGAAGGTTAAGCGATGAATGGGCCATATGGCGATTTTCATGCATGAACACCGGCCGAGTGCATCATAGTTTAATGACAATTGGTGGGCTGCCCCGCATAAAGCCGTGGTCAGCGGCTGTGTAACGGGTTTCGCTGCTTGGGAGCGACGATCGCACTCTCGCCCATTCGGAGGAGCCTGATGCTTAATCGAACCATCCGCATGCACACGGACGCTCTCTACCCCAGTGACCTGAACATCCTTCGCGCGGCATTTGACGCGCTGTGCCAGGAATTTGCTATTTTGCCTGACACGGCGGCCGCCTATGCCGTGGCCAGAGAGCTGATCAGGCTATTCCAAACAGGAATGACCGAAGCGGCCACGCTGATGATTGCCGTGCGAGCACGTTGGCGGGACGATTGGGAGATGGCAGGCAGCAACGCTGCCTGACGGTAGATGGTGATGCGCACACCACCCGCTGCATCCTTTTCGACACCGCCGCGTTGACCATCAAACCTGCCAGAAATGGCCGATCCGCTGGCACGTGACTGGAGCAACCGATGCCGAAATTTCGCTTCGAGTTTATCGAAGGCATGTCGCAGCCAGCAATCTTTGCCGATATGGCTGATCGAGACGAGGCTATCAGAGAGGCCAAGCGCGCTGCCAAGGAGGCCATGCTCGACGGAATTGTCGATGGCGTGGACCCGACCAGTTGGGTGACGAAGGTTTATGATGAGGCAGGCTATCTCGTCGCTACTCTCGGATTCCAGGATCTGGTCGCCGCGCCCAAGGATACGGAAGAGCTCAAGGAAACAGAGGAGCCTGGCGTCTTGCGATCGGGTTGAAGCCTGATTTCTACGCTGTTGCCATCGAGTCAGATGTCCCGAGACCGCCCTTTGAACATCGCACGAACGAAATCGTTCGCCGTTAACGCGCCGCACTATGCACAACAGCCACGTCAGCCGACCGACCGCCGAGACCGAAGATGTCCTGATCGTTGGAGGCGGGCCGGCGGGATTGACCGCCGCTCAATATCTTGCGCGTTTTCGCCATCGCGTGCTGGTGATCGATGCCGGCGATCCTCGTGCCGCCTTGATCCCAACGAGCCATAACTGTCCTGGCTTTCCCGAAGGGATAAGTGGAGCCGATATTCTGGATCGCCTTCGACGTCACGCCACCTTGTATGGAGCCACTCTGGTTGAGGGGCAGGTCTACTCCCTCGCCCCTGCCTATCGGGGGTTCGTCGCTGAGACCTCGATCGGCGCAATCCGGACACGCAAGGTGTTTATGGCGACAGGGATCACCGACACGACACCTGTCATTCCGCGTCTACGCGAAGCAATTGCCGCAGGTGTGGTTCGACTCTGCCCTGTATGCGACGGGTATGAGGCGATCGACCAGAAGATTGCGGTCGTCGGGCACGACGAGAGAGCCTTTAAAGAGGCTATTTTCCTCAGTCGGTTTACACCACTTATAACGGTGCTTGGAAGCGACGCATCCGACTTTTCGCCCAGCACTCGTCGTGCCGCGAGGGCAAGAGGCATAGTCATCGGTGACGCTCTCGACACACTCTGCCCGACAGCAGACGGTTGCGAGGCGATTTTGAAAGATGGGACGTCATCCCGCTTCGATGCCATTTATCTGGCACTGGGGTGCAAGGTACATTCTCAACTCGCCGAGGTGGTAGGCGCAAGATGTTGTGAAGAGGGCTATGTCACAGTCGACGAGCATCAGCAGACTTCCATCCAAGGCATGTACGCCATTGGTGACGTTGTCAAAGCGTTGAACCAGATAGCCGTCGCTTTTGGACAGGCTGCCATTGCCGCGTCGCATGCCCATAGAGAGCTTGAGAGCGCCGAGCGGACTGGATTTGCGGATCAGCCTTCTCAACGAACATGAAGACCACGCGGCTGATCGAGCTCTTGGCTGCCTTGATGGCGCGTGCCAACATCTCGACGGCCGACAAGGAGTTGCCGTAACTGGCCGAGAATGTCGATCCCGAAAGGTCATGATACTCCCACCGACAGTTTACAGCCGCGGAACATTCCCTGCGGTAAGAGGTTTGGCTGCAGGCCTACAATCCTTTCTCATTGTCTGGGCCTCGAGGCTGTCGATGCAGCTTCGGCCCGTCTCGGCTTTGTCTGGGGCGGGCTTTCGTGGCTCTGGCAACTCGGCGCGCCAAGCCATTCTTTCTGTCCAAGATCATAACTGCCATTCTCAACTTTAAACGCACAGCAAGCCCAGAAATTCCCGTCAAGGAAGAGGCTTTCCGGATATGGTTGAAGGAGATCACACGTAGACCGGTAAAAGGCCGTTGCTGGCTCGGGCTGGGCCTTTTTGTTTAGTGTCCGAAAAACGCGCGGAACATTCTTTCTTGTCTAGCGTTAGCGCGCGCCGGACGACCCGTTCTGCGATCTCTTGCTGGCCGGCGTCAGAGGCTGCAACCACAGCTTCAGCCCGCCTCGGCCCCCTCTAGAGACGGTGGCGCACGGGAGCTGAGATGCGATGCATAGAGACGCCTTCACCCCATCAGAACTTGCCCTGCTCAGTCGCGTCTTTGCACGCAGCAAAATTAAAAACGAAACCGCAACAGAGGGAACGGCGCGCATCACGCATTCTGGCTTACTACCAGGCGGGAATCACGGATGAGGATGAGCTGGAACAGCTTTCTCGCCAACCGCTGGGAAGGTGACGACTAGTCTTCCTTCTTCAGAGCTTCCGCCTCGTCTTTGAGCTTCGGCCAATCGGCTCCATGCTTGCGAAGCAGCGTTCGGGCCTGCTCGGGGTCAATTTCCGTGACCTCGACAAGATGTTCGACCTCAAGCTCCTGGCCTTTCGCAACCCGGCTTGCTTCATTCGCTTTTCTTTGCACGTCGACACCCACCCACTGCTGAGACAACATGAACGAGCGCTGAGAATGCGCGTTCCAGAACTTCATACAAAAATACGCGACACCGATAAAAAATCGGTTGGATGGGCCATGTATGAGACTGTGAATTGCCGATTTCTTCGTGTGGGAGAACCCGAACTTGTTCGTCGGTCGAAATGGCGGCGTCTTCGGGCGATAGTCCGATCACGCGGCGTTCCTCGCCGCTCATGCCATTCGATGTGCCGGCACTCGGCAGCATTCTGACGTAGCAAGTCAGGCACGTTATCTCATCAACTTGATCTGAAGCGAGATGCTCAGCCGCAGAATCCTGTCGCCGTTTTCGTTCCGCACTTCAACAAATACTTGCTGCCCGTCCACCTCGGTAAGCACATCTCTCGTAAGGTCGATAAGGCCCTCGAAGCCCGCGCGGCGCACCTCCTCCAGACCGGCACATTCGATGCCGATTTCGTCCTCGATGACCACATCGTGATCGCCACTATCAAAGAAAAATCGTGCCATCCGAGAGCTTCCGTCACCACTAAGCTGCGGGGGTCCTTTGGTGCAGGTAGGTCGTGTCGAAATCACCTGCACGAGTGAGGCCGGGCCAATCAAGAGCATGCACTCTTGACCCCGTCGTGGCGATGAGGCCCCTACGTCGAAGTTCCTGAAGCATTCGGTTGACGTGGACTGTAGACAAGCCCAATGCATCGCCAAGTGCTGCCTGGGTAATCGGAAGATCCGCGACGTGATCCTGAATGCGTCCAACCGAGCGCAAGCGAAAGATCAGTTCGCACAAGATGTGAGCCATGCGCGTGTATGCCTCGCGTCTTCCCACATTCGTTACCCATTCTCTGTAAATCGCTGCATCGATCAGCGTCGACCGCCAAAAAGCCGTCGCGATTCGAGGATGCTGTTCGCAAATGGTGCGAAGAGCGTCATGTCGCATGAAGCCGAGTCTGGCTGCTGTCAGGGTCGTAAAATTGCAATCCATGACCGACAGATGCAGTCCGTGCAGATCGGGAATATCTCCAGCCACAAAGAAGGATGTAATCTGCCGTTTGCCATCGCCGGTAAGTTTGGTTGAACCGAGCAGGCCATCCAAAACCACGAACGAATTGACAGGGCGGTCACCCTCACGCACCAGGTCGTAGTTGGCCAAAAAATCCTTCTCCTGAATCTGGATGCCTTTCAAAACCTCGATATCGCCCTCTCGGAGATCCGAGATGCTCTGGAGCTTGCGAATAAGGACATCCAAGGATGAGGTGGGTGACAAATTGGCTACCTAGCTGATGTTGATTATCGAACTTGCATTCGCTTCAAAAGTTCCGAGTAGCCGTAAAGAGGCGCCGGACTGATGGTCGGCAGTTGGGAACTCAAGACGCGAACGCACCCAGGACCTTGGCCGGGACCTCAGTGCCCAGCGCCAGAGGGTTGAGGCCCCGTTCGGTTGCTCGCTTGGGGTGCGGCAACGCTCCCGACGTGAATATGCCGCACCCTTAAGGGAGCCGCCCGAGCCGCGCATTAACCTATGACATAGGCTGGGTTCGAATTTTTGACGTCACATCAGGGGCTCCAGCTCCGTTGAGCCCGCCAGAATTCCGCACAAGCCACAAGAAAGAAAGCGGCAGGCGAGAAAGGGGTGATAATCCCTTAGCCATCTCGCGTTTGGCTTGCGATTGACACGCACCCAAACCGAGGCAACGCGGTATGTGATTATGCGGTAGCCGAAGGGAGATAGCGAATGAAGAAGACCTATCAGGAGGCTCATTTTGACAAGCGTGAGCGACTGTCGGCGGTGAGGGCTTCGCCCAGCTCATCGCCCCTCAGCTCGGGGCCGACTGACTAAAGGCGGCACTAATTGGTACTACAAAAGGAAGCTTGTTGGGGCCGGCCCTTCTCCAAGTTGCCTGTCTCTCAAGGCCCCTGCCTCCCGGTAGCGGGCTTTTGCATTGCTGGTTCCCCGGAAGAGCCGGGAAGTCCGCCACATTGCGTGGAACATGCCGTATCGCGGGGAACATTTTAGCAAACTGTAAATTCAACGGTCTTCTGGTAGGAGGCCAATGTGTCCCGGCGAAGCGTCGACAAAGACCGATTGGAGCGCGCAGACCGTGAGGCAAAGATTGCTAACGCGGCCGAGAGAGAGGCGCGAGATACAAAAACTGCGCGACTTCGAGAACAACGCTTTGCTGCCGAAGCCAAGGCTTCGCAATCATTCAAGAAAGGTCGATCCAAGGCCTAGGTCGCTTACCCGCTGACGCTCGCCCCGACGCGCGCAAGTGGTGCGGGCCCGTCCAAACGTGAGGTGCGTGCGATTGCGAATTTTTCTTGGAACCGTCTTTTCGCAGCGAAGTTCGGTACCGAAGGGACATTCCAATATGGAGTTGATCATGAAACAGGTTCTTTTGGCTTCAGCCATTATGGTACTGTCAACTGGCCTCGCTGTTGCGCAATCGACCACCACGACCACAGGCGGATCGTCGACCTCGACGACCCAGACAATGCCGAGCACTACGACCGATCAGGGAACGGATTCGACCACCACGAGTGGAACGAACTCTAACTCGAACTCCGCCAAGGACTGCGCTCCAGGTCAACAAACTGGCAGCGCCAAGCAGGCCGCGCCAGGTCAACAGGATACCGATGCTAACTCGGCTGCTCCTGGCCAGATGAAAAAGACCACGGAAGGCTGCTGACGTGTCTTGGAACTGTTGCCCTGTTCCAGATTGATGCAAAGGGGTCGACTCTCAGGGTGTAGCCGCTCTCGAACGCCCGTCGTGCTAGGTCGGCACGGGGGGTCGATACCAGACCAAGGTCTTGTCGTTTCGCGGCGAGTCGCCCGCGAGGTGTGCCGTGTTGGTTCACCCCAGGTGGCACCTGCTTTGCACCGCCCGCGACAGCAGGGGAAACCAACACCCCAGCGAGTCCCATTATCCCAGGGACGGCCCGCCGCTGCCGCTAATGGGACGGCGGGCTTTTTTCTTATTCCATGAAACGAAAGGTCATTCCGTAAGTTGGCTTCCCAAGGAGGAACCAATGAAAAAGGATGGCGACGGCCGTGTGAAGAAGGGCAATGAGCAATTGCTTGCCCGACGTTTGTCTGAAGAAGTCGGCATTTCGGAGCCGGATGCGCGCGGTCTGATCAAGCTTATCGGCACGGATTGGAATTCGCTGCTTCGTGAAGCCCGATTTTTGAAAGAGCGGCATTAGAATGCTCCTGCCTGTCGTGACTAAATTATTATTCAATCGACTCTCGCCAATATGAGCGTAGTCTACTCTCATCGGCGGTAGTTTCAGGGCACCGCCGGCTGTGAGCGAAGAACATGCTTCCGCCCCAACGGAGGAAGCCATGACCGCTCCCGCTACCATCGGCGTTGCAAATCCCGAAGAACTCGCCCTCCTACAGCAGGTGTTTCAGCGGGCCTGCAAAGAGCGTGCGCTAGCAGAAGGCAGCGTCGAGGCCGAGGCACTGAGCGCCCGTCTGATGTGGCTGTTCCAGCACTCCGGAGCCTACTTCGATGAAGCTACTTTCGAAGAGATGCTGCGGGGTGAAGGCTGATGAGCCGCGCACCTTATCTGGACCGCCTGGATGATCTTATTCGCCAGCACAAGGAGCTTTCTGCGCAAGGGGAGATCCTGCGGGCGGAATGTCGACTGAGTTGCTATGTCTTGGAGGAATCGGCCGATGACCTACGGGGAATAGTTGGCAGGGCTTGGGACGCCAGAGTAGCACGGCTTCGCCGTGATACTATTCGGTCCGGGAACGTGATTACCGTTGCAACTCGGGTATAAATTGCGCCATGTTCACAACAAGTCCTCCAGGCTTAATTGTAGCATTCCCCTTATGCCGGTAGCGTATGCGTCAGGTCATTCGGCCCACGCTTGTGTCCAGTTAAGGTCGGCACGGTCACTCAACCCGAGCTTGGTCCGCTTGATCCTGCCGACTCCCTTACGCGAACGCTTTTTGTCGCACTGAGCCAGAGCTCCGATGCATTTGAAGCACCCTTGAGCACCTCGTGTGCTTGTGAAAGCAACGTCTGCTCCTGCGATCGGGTGGAAAGACGCCGGCGCACGTCGCGGAACAGAACCGTGTGCCTGACGTTGTGCCGAGATCGAGGTCTAGGAGAAACGGCATGGTTGCGCCACGCGCTGTGTGGAAGGGCTTTCTGAGGGTCGGTTCCGTGTCATGCGGGGTGAAGATAGTTGGTGCCACAAGTGAGGCATCCAAGATCCACTTCAAGATTTTGAACCGCAAGGACGGTTTACCCGTCAAAAGCGCTTATGTCGATGAAGAGACCGGCGATGTTGTCGAAGCCGAGGATCAGATCAAAGGGTATGAGGCGGACAAGGGTGATTTCATTCACGTCGAGCCGGACGAGATAAAGAAACTGAAACTGACGTCGCAGCATACACTTGACATCGATTCCTTCGTTCCGGTTGCCGAAATCGACACACGCTTTCTGGAGAAGCCATACTACTTGATCCCGGCAGACGGTGCCTCTCTGGAGGCCTTTGCCGTCCTGCGCGATGCGATGGCCAAGAAGCGCGTTGCGGCACGCTCCTGCGTCGTACTTTATCAGCGCGGGCGCGAAGTATTGATACAGCCCCTTGGAAAAGGGATGTTGCTGACCGAGCTACGGACCCACAATGAGATGACATCGGAAGACACCGTCTTCAATGACGTGAAAAGCCCAAAATACGATGCGGATCTGCTCGAAATCGCGGGGCTTCTCATCGACAAGAAAGTAACAAAGTTCGATCCTTCGAAATTCGAGGACACCTACGAGGATGCGTTGATTGCCATGATCGACGCCAAGCGCAAGGGCAAAAAACCGCCGAAACCAGCGCCGAAACCCAAGGAGAACGTGGTCGACCTGGCCTCGGTTCTCCGAAAGAGCCTCGCCAAGGAAGGCATCGGCCAAGACCGGCCAAAGGCCAAGAGCCGCAAATCAGCATAGTCAAAGATAGCGATCACCAACGCGGCGGTGCTGAAAAGAACCAGTGCAATTGCAGTGCTAGGTTAGAAGCGTACTGGGTGTGAGCAAAGTTCATGTTGGCGCCGAAGCGATGCGCGATAAAGAGGCGCAGGCCCAACGGCCGCTGGATCTTCAGGCCGTGAGCCCAGCCTCACGCCTCAAACGTTGAAGCCGTTCGCTCGGCACTCGACGCCGTGCATGCTGCCCGTCGGAGGCGTGAGCGTTGACCGCGCCTTCATCTACAGTGACTGGCAAAGGTACGATCGTCACAGCCGGCACCATATCCCTCCATAGAGCTTGCGGCTTGCTCGGGACTGCGACTGATTCATGCCGATCGTCGGTGCGTTGCGATGGCACTTGGTAGGAAGGGTCTGCCCTGATCACCGGCTCCAGATCGTGGGGGAAGTTCGGCGCATGGACGGGCAGTGCTTCGGCCGAATTTTCGCCCTTTTGAGTGATGGCCGGAAGCATTTCAGCGATCTCGATCAGGATATCTTTGACCAGATGTCTCATCTGTGCGCCCGCCCGCTGCGGCCATTGCTATGGCGATCAAACTTGCTGAGGCAACCAATGTTCCCGCTTGAAGCGAATGACGGGCTTTACCGGGAAAGATCGGCGGAGCGGCTCCTGAGATACTCCAGGCGACGTCGCTGCGATCCTCTCGCCTGGCATGATCGATGTCGGAAAGTCGAATTTGAACGTACTGTTCCTTGCCTTCGTCGGAGCGGTGGATGATCCGATGACGGCTGTGTGCCTCGCCCCCCGACTTCCCTTGCCAGCTTCTTCCCTGGCTGCTGTCTGGCCTCCGGTGGGTTCGATCGGGAACAAAGGCTCGACCATCCGGTTTGGTACCATCCCGTTAAGCACAAGACTAATGTGCAGCCTGACGGATGAGAGACGGCTGCCGGATTGCTATGGCTGTTCCCGATCTGCATTCGGCAGCCGAGATTGAGCCCAAATGCCCTAAGGAGACTTCGCATGAGCGAAGCAGGACACAGCGCAGGCAATGAGGTGACTTCGATTGCGGGCACGTCGCCGTTCGCCAGTTTTTTCATGGCTGGCTTCGAGTGCTCGTCGCACCGGCGCAAGGACGGCGTTCGCCTCGATCTTATCCGCGCGACGTCGCATTATTTGCATGCCCTGGGCGACTACCGCAGTTGCGCCGAACTCGGTCTTCGTACCATCCGCGACGGCTTGCGCTGGCACCTCATCGAAACCGCTCCTGGAACCTATGACTGGTCAAGCTGGACGCCGATGGTCGAAGCAGCGCAATCGGCAGGTGTCCGGATCATCTGGGACATCTTCCACTACGGATCTCCCGACCATGTTGATCAGGGATCGATGCATTTCATCGATGCCTATGCCTCGTTCGCCGCGGAAGCTGTGAGGGTTCATCGTTCAATCGCCGGTACAGCGCCTCTGTTGTGCCCGATCAACGAAATTTCGTTTTTCGCCTGGGCTGTTGAGGTCGGCTATTTCCCCCGCGTCGGCCCGAAGAGGCGGGGATGGTTCAAGCGGCACCTCGTGAAAGCAGCAATAGCCGGCGTTCGCGCGATGCGGGAGGTCGATCCCGCTTGCAGATTTGTCTGGGCCGAGCCGCTTATCCACATCGCTCCTCGCGACCGGACCCGCACCGAACGGCGCCGGGCCGAAAATGCCCGTCAGGGACAGTTCGAAGCTTACGACATGCTGCTGGGCCGGGCCGAACCTGAGCTGGGTGGGAGCGAAGATGTCGTCGACGTCGTTGGCTTGAATTTTTATCCACACAATCAGTGGTACCTAAACGGGCCGACGATTCCGATGGGGCATCACGAGTACCGTGCCCTATCGGAGATGCTGATCGAAGTCGCGCATCGATACAGCAAGCCTATGTTCATCGCCGAGACCGGCTCCGAGGGGTCTGGCGGGCCGGCTTGGCTCCACTATGTCTGCGACGAGGTGCGTGCCGCAGAAAGCCTCAAAGCCCCGATCGAAGGTATTTGCCTTTACCCGGTAACCGCCTATCCGGGCTGGGACAATTCGCGGCATGCGGAGGTGGGATTGTTTTCAGTCGTCCAGGCGGACGGCAGCCGACACGTCCACAAGCCCGTCGCGGACGAATTGGCCCGCCAGCAAGCTTTGTTCGCGGCGAACCCGACGCGTTAAATACATGAGCTGCACGAGGGACTGCGCGAGCGCCTGTCGGCCCCGCGCCGATGCTCCCGGGTCCAGGTGGGGGAGCTACAGCGCCCCTTCGGCCAACGACGCATTCCCCACGCCCGCCCATTCCGGGACGCTCTTTTGAATGCGTGCGAAGGTTGCCAGGGCCTGCCCGACCACCTGATCCATGTTGTAGTAGCGGTAGGTTGCCAGGCGGCCGACAAACCACACGTCGGGACAGGTTGCGGCGAGCGCTTCGTAGCGCTTGTAGAGCTCTTCGTTTTCGGCCCGCGGCACCGGATAGTACGGGTCCCCGATATCGGTGGGATATTCGTATGTCAGGCTGGTCCGCACGCTCCGTTGGCCGGTCAAATGTTTGTATTCGGTGATGCGGGTGTAATCTTCCGTCTGGGGGTAGTTGACGACGGCAACCGGCTGAAACTGCTCTTGGTCGAGTGTGACGTGCTCGAAACGGAGCGAACGATAAGGAAGACGCCCTAGCTGCCAGCCGAAATATTCGTCGATCGGGCCGGTATAGATCAGGCGGTTGAAGGGTATCTTGTCACGAATTTCGCGGAAGTCGGTCTGCAGCATGACCTTGATGTTCGGGTGACCGAGCATGCGCTCGAACATCCTCGTGTATCCACCGGCAGGCATCTTCTGGAAGCTGTCGCTGAAATAGCGATCATCGCGGTTGGTCCTGGTCGGCACTCGTGCCGTCACTGATTTGCTCAGCTGGTTCGGATCGACGCCCCATTGCTTCCTTGTATAACCACGGAAGAACTTCTCGTAGAGCTCGCGTCCCACGGTGCTGACGACAACATCCTCGGCCGTTCGCACGTCCTCTACCGTCTCGCGCCGCGATGCGAAGAACTCCTCCAACTGTGCGGAATTCAACTCGAGGCCATAAAGGCGGTTTATCGTGTCGAGATTGATCGGGATGGGAAGCAGTTTCCCGTCAACCGCCGCCAGAACCCTGTGCTCGTATGTGCGCCATTGGGTGAACTGCGAGAGGTAGTCCACGATCGACTGGCTGTTGGTGTGAAAAATATGGGGCCCGTAACGATGGATGAGGATGCCGGCTTCATTGTAGCAATCGTAGGCGTTGCCGCCGACATGGCTGCGGCGGTCGACCAGGAGAACGCTTTCATGACGCTGGGAGGCTATCCTGTCAGCAAGCACGCTGCCGGCAAACCCCGCGCCCACGATCAGCCAATCGAACATGGCTATGCGCTCCTGCGGAGCGGGACGACCTTCTTGCGTCGGTAGGCGCCCTCAATGTGAGCGGCCATGGCCTTCCATGTTCTTTCCCACGACATGTCAGCCAGATAGGCATCGACTTGCGGCAGCAGCATCTCGCGCGGTCGCAAAAGCAGGGAGCGCAGCTTGCTGTCCAAGTCGTCAATGTCGGCGATCTCCACCAGCCCAGCAGCGCCGTAGCTGCGCACAACGTCAACGATTGCCGTCGAGATCACCGGCAGGCCCGCCGCCAGAAACTCTGGCGTCTTGGTTGGGCTGATGAACCGGGTCGCTTCGTTGAGCGCAAACGGCATCCACCCGGCATCCCAATGGCGCAGATAATCGGGCAGGTCGCAGTAGGCCTTCGCGCCCAACCAATGCAGATTGTCGGCCTTCGGCAGGATTGCAGGATCGATTTTGACAACGGGGCCGATCATGACGAAATGCACGTCCGGCATGGTCCGCGCCGCTAGCGCCACGAGGTCGACGTCCAGCCGCTCGTCGATGACGCCGAAATACCCCACCCTCGGGTGAGGAATGCCGGCCTGATCGATGGGGTCCTTTCCTGGCAGCCTTGCCTTGTGAAAGTGTTTGACATCGATGCTGCTCGGAAAGGGGTAAATGGCCTGATGCAGGCGGCGCTTGGTCTCGAACAGGCTCAGGCCACCGGTGAAAACGAGATCGGCGCGGCGCAGAAGTTCCTTTTCCATCTGCGCCAGTTCGGGCGGTGCATTCTTGAAGGCGGAGAGTTCGTCCATGCAGTCGTAGACGCATATGTCTGGGTCAAGGAACTCCGTGAAGCGAAGAGCCATCGGCGTGTAGTACCAGGCGATCAGCCGGCTGTGCGGCATAGAAGCTATGATCTGCTGAACAAATCTCCGCTGGACGGCATCTGATTTCGCGGCCGACGCGCCGAGCGGAAGCACTGGTGTCACAATTAGAATGTTTGGCGACGCCTCGCTCGTCCGCATCAGCGGCTGTGGCAGTTCTTCAAAAACAGGCTCTTCAAAGTAGATCACTCTCTGCTTCATGGATGCAAGAGTGAGGATATGCTGCGGCCGTTGATGAACGAAATTCCATCGCAAATGGGAGAAGCAAACCAGTAGATTTTCCCTGCCAACGTGTTTACTGGCGGATACCCTGCCCAAGGCTGCTTCCATTGAGATGTTCCTTCTCGTAATCTTTGGTTTATGTTACGACTAACATTTGTTAATAGCGGGTCGAGGAGAAATAGACTTCGATGCCAGCTCCTAACTTTCCCGCGCGTGAGTTGTTCCAAGGTGAAGTGAAGTGCTCTCAGTCACCGCTCGGATGACGAATGCGACGACATTTCCGCGGAGCTGAGAACGGCCACCACGCGTCGCCGGGCTTTGAAAGCGTGAGCGACGGGGGAATGTCGGTGGAGAACTGACCTGCCGTATTTGCGTTTAAGTCGCTGGTTATAAAATGTGCAGGACATCAAGTTGATTCGCCCGCATCACTGGCGAGTCCGTGCCAGGCGAATTCCGGGGCTGATATGAAGATCGACTTTTCAACCAATGTTTTTCCGCTGTTTCATCCGCAAAGCGTGGATGATCTCAAAGACCCTTGCCCCGTCTTTGATGGCAGCCTGTGGCACGTCTTCGGCTCGAGCGGCACGGTGACCAGCGAGACGTGGAGGATCCTGCATGCCACGGCGCCGGAACTTTATGGGCCGTGGACCGAGCATCAGTCGATCGAGCTTCCTATCAATGGGAGTGGTGTTGCGGCTCCGGGGGTCATTCACGAAAGTGGCGTCTTTCACATGTTCATCCAGACCGAGTTCATGAAGTCTGGTGGCCGCTGCGAGCATGCGGTTTCCAATGACGGGTTCCATTGGGTGGTTCTTAGCCCGGCAATCCTCGCCATCCCGGACACGGAGGAAGATGGCATTTACGATCCGCATCCCGCAGTTATTGGCGGCAAGCGCTACCTCGTCTATTCCGCCATGCCAAAATTCACCAGGGTGCCACAGCCCGACATCTATCTCGCGCGTAGCCAATCCGATTCATGGTTCGGCCCTTGGAAGCGGATCGGCAAGATCCTCGACCATAATGAAGTTCCTCACCACAACACGAGAGAGGATCCCGACTACGAATGGGGGATAGAGGGCGCACAACTGGTCGAATTGCCGGATGGCCGCGTGCTTCTCAATGCCACTTGCTTTCTCCCGAATGGCCTTCGGGGAAACCGGCAACGCGTGTTTTTTGCCATCGCCGATGATGTTGCTGGACCCTATGTGTCGATGGGACCGGTGCTGGAACCAGGCCAGCCGGGAGAGAACGGCCACTCGACCGTGATGATCGAAGGGGGCCAACTTTCGCTGTTTTACCAAAGCCGGGTCGCCACGACCGATCATCGGTGGCGCTACGGCTTGGCCAGATGCGACGTCGCCCTGTTTTCCAAGGTTGCATGATTTAGGTGTTGCTCGGACGGAACAATCCGTCGGAGCGCGTGCACACGACACCATGCAGCAGTCGCTCGCGGCGTTCGAAGACATGGGCGAACTGAATATCTCTGCTCCTTCCCGCAGGAGAATGAAACATCAGCACGTATTCTATGCCTTCATCCTCGCTTCGTTGAAGGCGTCTAACAGCGCAGGGACGTGCCGGGCGTCCAGAGCGAGCAGATGATCGACAGGCGGACAGCCGAATAGACAAAGGTCAGCCAAAGCCGAGGCAACCGGCGGCCTTCCGCTCGACCCGTGCGCAGTCGGGAGCACAAGGTTTGTACTCGAGCCACTGAAGCTCCGCACGAGGGGCAGCTCAGCTCATTCCTGATTGTTGCGTGCCTGACGAGCTCTCCGTTTCAGCCTGATCATAAATGCTTTCACCTAGTGGAACATCGGAGGTTCCACGAAGTTGGGAAGCCACGGAGGACGTGCACATGAACAGTGTCATCTATCTTATCGGCCTTATCGTTGTCGTGCTCGCGGTCCTCTCCTTCCTCGGTCTTCACTAGGTGGCCCATGCAGCATGAGAACGATCAGGGCGGACAGCCCACCGATTTCGACAAGGCGAAAAGCGACGTTTCCGACAGGCTTCGCCAGGAACAAGAACGTGCCAGCGAGCTGCTTCACGACGCGCGTGACACGGTGACCCGTAAGGCTGGCGATTATGCATCTGAAGCCAGGGATGCGATTTCCGACAAGGCGGAGGAAGCTCAGCGCGACATCGGATCGAGTCTGGCGGCGCTGGGCGGCGCACTGCGCGCGGCCAGTGACCATCTGGCCAACAACGATGAAAGGAACGCATCGAAGTTCGCATTGGATGCCGCCGGTGGCTTGGAGCGGCTTTCATCGTCATTGAAACAGAAACCGTTCGGCCAGGTCCTGGAGGACGTGCAGTCCTTTGGCCGGCAAAATCCCGGTGTCCTGCTTGCCGGATCGGTATTGGCCGGATTGGCTCTCGGGCGGTTCATCAAGGCTTCTCCGCCGGCGGGTCCAGAATTCCAGGATGCTGCGGGAGACCTCAAATCACACACCGATCAGGCACAGGGTTGGTCCGTTGATCGTTCGCAGGATTCGGGCCTCGTCGGCGATGATGGGGCCACGCAGAACGCGGAGCAGGACAGATGAACACCCAGGACAATCCCAGCCTTACCGGACTGATCACCGACTTGGCCCAGAATGTCACCACTGGTGCAAACCGAGGCAAGGCTGTTTCGGGCGGAGCTCTCTGAAAAGCTTGCCAAAGCCGGAGCAGGTGCCGCGGAAGTACTGGGCGGCGCGATTTGCCTGCTCGCCGCGCTATTGGTGTTGCTGCAGGCACTCGTTATCGCACTGACGCGGGCAGGGCTAGGCGCGGGGTGGTCTTCCCTGCTGGTCGGTGTGGTCGTGGCGGTCCTCGGCGTCATCCTGCTGCGGACCGGGATGGCCAGCATGGCGCCTTCGGAACTTACCCCCGACCGGACCCAGGAACAGCTTAAGCGCGACGCGAGCGTGATCAAGGAACAGGTGAGATGAAAGAGAAATCCGCAGCCGAACTTGAACGCGAGGCCGAGGCAGCCCGCGCCCGGGTGATGGAGACCGCCGAATCCATTCGAGGCAAGATGACGCCCGGACAATTGCTGGATGAGTTCACCGGGCTGTTCTCGGGAGGGGAGAGCTCGGCCATGCTCAGCAATCTCAGAACGCAGGTCCGAGACAATCCTTTGCCGGTCACCATGGTGGGCGCAGGTCTGGCTTGGCTGATGTTCGGCAGCGGTACCTCAAACACCCCCCACGGTTCGGCTGGATACTCCATGCCTTCGGCGCCGGGACGACATGATGACGGGGAGCGTGGAGGCCTTGGCAGCACGCTTTCCGATGCCGCCACATCGTTGTCGTCGGCTGCTACCAGCGTCAGCGATACCGTTTCGAGCGCGGCAAGCAACGCCGCCGAGGGTTTGACGGGCAGCACGGCCACTGCAAGATCGGTGACCGGCGAGATGGCGGCGAAAACCACCCGCTCTGCCCAAGAACTGTTTGAGAACCAACCCTTGGCCGTAGCGGCCGCCGGTCTCGCCATCGGCGCCGCCATAGGTGCAATGCTGCCCCATACCGCAACGGAGGATGAGCAACTAGGCGCCTATGGCGACAAGCTTCGCGACACCGCCGAAACCATGCTCGACAGGGGTCTGGATGAAGCCAAGCAGGTCGCCGCCGACGCCTATGAGACCATCAAGCAGGAAGCTGGCCGGAAAAATATGGAAGCAGGCACGATGGCCGATCAGCTCGGCGAGGTCGTGAAGTCCACGGCAGACAAAACCGAGCATGCCGTGCGTGAACGGATTTCCGATCCGTCTCAGCGTCAAACCTAGCTTGAATGATCCTGGATCAACGATAGTCGGTCTCTTCAGAAGGGCCGGCGTTGTTGTTCAAACGGTGAACCGCTCGAGTCATTTCAGAGCGTAGAGGTAAGCCGCGATATCGCGCGCCTGCTGCTCTGTTATCCGGGTCGACGGCATGGCGGTGTGCGGATTGATTTCCCTGGCCGATCGTATCCAGCGGATCAGGTTCTCTGGATTGTTGGCCAGCCCGCCGCCGATAAAGACGCGGTCAGCAAGACTGGCATCCAGGCGAGGACCGACCTGCCCTTGCGCGCCCGGCACGCCCGTAATCGTATGGCAGCCGGAACAGCCATTCGCAGTCATGATCGGCAAGGCCCTCGCAGTGTCACCGCCTGTGGCCGCCTCCGCCTCGTGGCGGACGCGCGCGGCCCGATCGGACCACCAGGTCATTCCGGCCACGGCCGCGACGAGCAGCACCAGCGCGGCGATGACGGCGGCAAGCAGTTTAGACACGCTCGTACGCATGCGCCGCCTCCCTCCTTCCGCTCGCCTTGATCCACAACGCGGCCAGCAGCAGCGCTGCGCCGCCATATATCAATCCAGCCGGAACCCACATCACCAGCCCAGCAAGTTGCTGGTCCTCCAGGGGGCTCAAATTCCACAGTGCCGCTCCCACGGCGTTCTCCGGGTACCAGAGGCGTGGCGAGAGCAACAGGAGAACGCCGAGCAGCCCGGTATGCAGCGAGGTGACAAAGAGGTGCATCACTGCGCTCCCATAGGCATGCTGGCGGCCGGGACGCGGCAAGAGGACCCACCAGAACAGCAGCCCTGTTCCGAAGAAGCTCGCGTGCTGTGCATAGTGCAGTACGCCGCGTTCGAGCGCGGCCTCGAACAACACCGGAATGTGCCAAATCCATATAGCAATGCCGTGGATAATGGTCGCGCTGATCGGCCGCGTTGCGAAGGCCCAGACCACCCTCAGCCAATTGGCGTGTCCGGCAATTCCCAGAACGCGCCGGAACCGGATGGGTAGGCCCCACATCAAGGCCGCAGTCGGGCAGGCAGAGACCAACAGCGGCGCCGCCACGGCCATCAGCAGTTCATGCTCGATCATATGCGCCGCAAAGACCTGCTCGCCGAGCACATGAATCGGGCTGACCAATGCGGCTGTCAACACGCTCCATCCGGCCGTGAACAGCAGAGCCTGGCGCAGCCGCAGAGTCCTGCCGCGGCTGCTGCGCCGCCAAAGCCGGCCAGCGCCAACGACATATATCAGGGCAAGCACGGCGAGTGGCAGGGTGATGGGCAGCGCGAGCGTCCACCCGGCCCCGGGCGCGGCGGCGCCGTAGCAGATGGAAGTAGGGAACAGCGCGTCCAGGTTCATCGCAGGCACTCATCCAGGATCAGCGCCGCGCTGCCTTGCATGAGGATCACAAGCGCAAACAGCAACGCCGACAACATCCCGAGATTGGCGACGAAGCGCTCTGTGCCGCGCGTACGCTCCGGCTTGAATGCGGCACCGCCTCGCTGCTTCGCCCGCCACGACAGCGCCCCGCCGAGCAGCGACAACAAGACGAGCAGCAGCGCCACGGGAAGCACGACCGGCACCTGGCGGTTGCATTGCCAAGGCACCAGCGCATAATTCAGCTGTGTCGAGACCGCCCAGGCCAGCGGACCTGACAGAAGACCACCCCAAGACGTTCCCAACCGTAACGCTCGCATCTCAGCCTAGCCTCGGCGCCCAATAGATGAGCACGTAGATCGGGATCCAGGTCAGGACCACGAAATCCCAGTAGAAGACATTGTCGCCGACATCGCCGAAGCGCCGGCCGCTATAGCCGTGGCGCGTGAACATCAGCACTGTCAGCACGATGGTGTCGCCGACATCGGTTATAAGGTGCGTGGTGTGCAGGCCAAGCAGCACCCAGAGCATCGATCCATAGGCGTTGGTGTCCCAATAGATGTTGAGGGCGGGGAATTCGAACCAGCGCACGACGAGCGGAGCGATGCCGAGCAGCGACATAACCACCAGGCCGATCCGCACCGGAACCATGGAGCATTGCTTGGCGTGGCGGTGGAGGACGTGGTTGGGCACAAGGCTGACGACAAACAAAATCGTCACGATCGTTCCGGGCCAATGGTCAGGCTGCGGTGCGCTAAGCCGCCACGCTGGCCACGACAGCGCAAGATAGAGATATGCGCCCGCTGCCAGCGCGAAACCGGTGCCTTCCAAAGCCATGAAGCCGAGCGTGCCCCACCAGGTGGGGCTGCGCGGACCGTGCCCGAAGGTCGGCAGGCCAGAAAGATCGGCGGCGGCGCGCTGCTTCATTCCTGGTCCTCCGGATCGCCCTTGGGCCAGAACCAACCGATCAACGTGATGGCGATCGGCGCGGCGCCCCAGACGATCGCCCAAGGCGTGAAGATCGAATAGAGAAACGTGCCGCCGACGGCTAGCGCCGCAAAAAGCGGCCAGATCGACGGTGTGGCCGATTTCTCGCGAATATCGGGATAAGCTTCGGCCAAGGTCGAGATGAGGAGTTCGCGCGCATCGACGCGGAGCCCGGTCGCTACAGGGAGCGCCTCGCGCTCGGCCCAGAGCGGCTCGATATGGGTAACCATGGGAATGCGTGCGAAATTATAGCTCGGCGGTGGCGAGGACGTTGCCCACTCCAAGGTTCCTGCGTCCCACGGGTTGTTGCCGGCCAGGGTGCCTTTGAGCGCGCCATGCACCAGATTGAAAGTGAACAGGACAAAGCTCAGGAAAAAGAGCAGCGCCCCGGCAGAGATGAAAAGGTTGATGTTGCCCCAGCCAAGCTCGGCCGGATAGGTGTAGACCCTTCGTGGCATGCCCCATAGGCCGACGAGATGCATCGGGAAAAAGGCCGCATTGAACCCGATGAAGGCCAGCCAGAAATGCCACCGTCCAAGGCGTTCGCTCATCATGCGGCCGGTGATCTTCGGGAACCAGAAATAAGCCGCGCCAAGCAGCGGGAACACCGAGCCGCCGATCAGCACGTAATGGAAATGCGCGACGACGAAATAGGTGTCGTGCACCTGAAGATCCAGTGGCACCGAGGCGAGCATGACGCCGGTTAGCCCGCCGATGACGAAGATGAAGAAGAAGCCGAAGACGAACAGCAATGGCGTCCGGATCACCGGCCGGCGGTCCCAAAGTGTTGCAAGCCAGCAGAAGATCTGCACGCCGTTTGGAATCGCGATCAGCATGCTGGATGCGGTGAAGAAACTGGCGCCGAGCTTAGGCAATCCCGTGGCGAACATGTGGTGAACCCAGAGCCCGAACGACAGGAAGCCGACTGCGATAAGCGACAGGACCAGCCCGAGATGACCGAATGTCGGTCGCCTGGCGAAAACAGGAATGATCGCGGACACCATGCCCGTCGCCGGCAGGAAGATGATGTAAACCTCCGGATGGCCGAAGAACCAGAAGAGGTGTTGGAACAGCAGAGCATCCCCACCTTCCGCCGGGTTGAAGATGTGCGTGCCGACCAGCCGGTCAAGGATCAGGAAAGTCGAGGTGATCATCACCGCCGGCATCGCGAAGATGACGACGAAAGAAGTGACCAGCATCGCCCAGACATAGAGCGGGATCTTGTCCAGCGACATCCCGGGGGCCCGCTGCTTGAACACCGTGACGATGGTTGCCACCGCGACGGCCAGTGACGACACTTCGGTATAGGTGATCATCTGCGCCCAGACATCGGCGCGCTTGCCCGGTGCGAATTCGGGTCCGGACAGCGGCACGTAAGCGAACCAGCCCACATCAGGAGCCATGTTGAGGGCAAACGACACCCAGGCGAAAGCGCCGCCCGAGACGTAGATCCAATAGCTGAACGCGTTCAGGCGCGGAAACGCGATGTTGCGGGTGCCCACCATCAGCGGCACCAGGTAGATCCCGGTCGCCTGCACGATGGGCACGGCGAACAGAAACATCATCGTAACGCCATGCATGGTGAACAGCTGGTTGTAGAGGTCGGGCCCGATCAGGCCGCGTTGCGGTCCCGAAAGCTGGATACGCATGGCGACAGCGTTGAGACCGCCAAGACCAAGGAAGACGAAAGCGGTGATCAAATAGCGTCGTGCGATCACCTTGTGATCGACGCTCGAGAGCGCTCCGACGATGCCGGACGGCGTCCGCCAGGTGCGCTCGAGCCAGCGATGCAGGCTGGCATCATCCATGCCGGTATCGCGGGGGCCGTCACGTTCGGGAGCAAGGTCGCCCTTGGCGGGGTCTGGTTCCGGGATGTGGCGGTCGCCTGTGACATCGGCGCTGCTCATTTCAGCCCCTCGAGATAAGCGACGATTGCGTTGAGCTCGTCGCCGTTGAGATCTGCCACTGGCATGTGGGAACCCGGCTTGATGCCTTGCGGGTCGGCTATCCAGGCGGCGAGATTGCCGCGGCTCATCGTCAGCGTTCCGGCCGCCAATGTTTTCCGGCTGGCGATGTGGGTGAGGTCGGGAGCCACCGTTCCGCCGGCCGGCGTTCCCCCGATCCTGTGGCACATCACGCAGGGGCGTTTGAGGAACAGGTCTGCGCCGGCCTTGGCTTCGCCGCTCGCCGGCGCGCCGGCCGGCTGCAACTGGTCGTTCAGCCACGCATCGAATTTCGGGCGCGGTTCGGCGATGATGAAGGTGCCCATATTGGCGTGCTGCGCACCGCAGAATTCAGCGCATTGACCACGGTAGACGCCCGGCTTGTCGGCCTTGATATCCAACACGTTCATGTGGCCGGGGATAAGATCGAGTTTGCCGGCCAAGCTTGGGATCCAGAAGGAATGGATCACATCGGTCGAGGTCAATAGCAGCCGCACCGGCTCGCCGGCAGGGATA
>NZ_RZPQ01000500.1:0-4399 GCF_003999135.1 Mesorhizobium sp. M7A.F.Ca.CA.004.06.1.1
ATGCCCGACGATGGAAAAACCGCCTTGGAACCATTTGAAAAAAGCCCCTCGATGCAACCTATACTAGTCGAGGCCCGGAGCCTTGCAACAGGGTTCGGCCGACTGGGCCGCAACCGATAGCCTCGCAAAAGAAAAGGGCGGCCCGAAGACCGCCCTTTTCTTGTCGATCCGGCGAATGCCGGGCTCGATTATTCCTTGATGGTGACGACGATGCCGGCACCGACGGTGCGGCCGCCTTCACGGATAGCGAAGCGCAGCTTCTCTTCCATGGCGATCGGCACGATCAGCTCGACATCGACCGTGATGTTGTCGCCCGGCATCACCATTTCGGTGCCTTCCGGCAGCGACACGATGCCGGTCACGTCGGTCGTGCGGAAGTAGAACTGCGGACGGTAGTTGGTGAAGAACGGCGTGTGACGGCCACCTTCATCCTTGGTCAGGATGTAGGCTTCGGCCACGAACTTCTTGTGCGGCTTCACCGTGCCCGGCTTGGCCAGAACCTGGCCGCGCTCGACACCTTCACGATCAACGCCGCGCAGCAGCGCGCCGATGTTGTCGCCGGCCTGGCCCTGATCGAGCAGCTTGCGGAACATCTCGACGCCCGTGCAGGTCGTCTTGGTCGTCGGACGGATGCCGATGATCTCCAGCTCCTCGCCGACCTTGACCACGCCGCGCTCGACGCGGCCGGTCACGACCGTGCCGCGGCCCGAGATCGAGAACACGTCTTCGATCGGCATCAGGAACGGCTTGTCGAGCGGACGAACCGGCGTCGGAATGTAGGCATCGACCGCAGCCATCAGCTCGCGGATCGCGTCTTCACCGATCTTCTTGTCGGAATCTTCCAGCGCAGCCAGAGCCGAACCCTTGACGATCGGAATGTCGTCGCCGGGGAACTCGTTCTTGGTCAGAAGCTCGCGAACCTCGAGCTCGACCAGTTCGAGCAGCTCGGCGTCGTCGACCTGGTCGACCTTGTTCAGGAACACCACGATCGACGGCACGCCGACCTGACGGGCCAGCAGGATGTGCTCGCGGGTCTGCGGCATCGGGCCGTCGGCAGCCGACACGACCAGGATCGCGCCGTCCATCTGCGCGGCACCGGTGATCATGTTCTTCACATAGTCGGCGTGGCCGGGGCAGTCGACGTGAGCATAGTGGCGGGCAGCCGTCTCGTATTCGACGTGCGCCGTCGAGATCGTGATGCCGCGCGCCTTTTCCTCAGGGGCGGCGTCGATCTGGTCGTAGCGCTTGTATTCGCCAAAATACTTGGTGATCGCCGCCGTCAGCGACGTCTTGCCATGGTCGACGTGGCCAATCGTGCCGATGTTCACGTGAGGCTTGTTACGCTCGAATTTACCTTTGGCCATTGTCTCTTTCCTTGGACGGCCCGGATCTTCAGTTCGGTCGAAGACCTTCAGTTCAGTCGAATGCGGGGCGATTAGCGACAAAGGCCAAAAAACACAAGCGTCTTTTGGCCGGGTGCCGTCTCACTCAGTCCGAACCATCGATCCGATTGCGGGATGAGACGCAGATATAGGAAGGCGAACCGTCAAATGGAATGGGCGTTGCATACTGGATCCGAAGCCGAGGATCGGGCGCTTGTCGATATGGCGAATATCTGGTTTGCTCAGCCGATACAGGTCATTCATATCGCTAGCGCGATGGCTGGGCGGATCGTTCGTTCCCGTGCCGATTGAGGGGCAACTTTCATGGAAGATCTGATCGACCGAATCTACGAAGCCGCATTCGTGCCAGAGCTGTGGCCGGTGGTGCTTGACGGCTTGAGCACGATGTCGGGATCGGTAGGCGGCGCCTTGCTGGTCGCCAGCGAGGCTCATCCGCCGCGGTTTGCGGCATCGGCATCGATTATGGATGCGCTGATTGAATTCTCTTCCGACGCGTGGCGAAACAACGATCGTCCGTTGCGCTGGAAGCCTAGTGTCGATGGGTTTCTTCGCGACGTCGAACTCTTCAGTCCGGACGAATTGGAAACCGATCCGATGAGACACGAATTGATCAGGTACGGATTGGGCTGGCAAACCGGCATGGTCATACCGATGACCAATGGCGAGGTCGTGATCTACAGTGTGGAGCGTCGTCTGCAGGACGGTCCGCATGACCCAACCTCCATCGCCTCGCTCAACGTCCTTCGCCCGCATCTTGCCCGCGCCGGGCTTGTTGCGGCAAGGCTTGGCCTGGAGCGGGCGTTGGCCACCGTATCGGCCCTGCAGAGCGTTGGGCTTCCTGCCGCAGTCATGTCGGCCGGCGGACAGGTGGTTGCCACCAACGGACTGTTCGATGCGTTGCCGTCCATTTTTCAGCCGCTGGCGTATGACGGCTTGGCAATCGGCGATCCGAAAGCCGATTTGCTGTTCCAGGAGGCAGTCAGGAGCACTTCGGCTGCCATCGTGCCAATCGTCAGGTCCATTCCCGTTCGCCAGACGATCGATCAACCCGCTGTCGTCCTGCATGTGTTGCCGCTTCGCCGATCGGCAAGGGACATATTCGCAGGTGCAAACATCCTTGTCGTTGCAGCGTCGATCCGCATGGGCAACCAAGAGCCGTCGCCGCAAATTCTGAGCGCGCTCTTCGATCTGTCTCCGGCCGAGGCAAAGCTTGCCGCATCGCTGGTATCCGGCCGTCCGCTGAAAGCGGCGGCACTTGACCACGGGATCACGGTCAAAACCGCCCGTACCTACCTTGAGCGCGTCTTCTACAAGACCGGCACCGGCCGTCAGAGCGAATTGGTGGCGTTGCTGAGCGGCGCTGCCCCATTGGCACCTCTTGCCGCCACCACCCGCCTCTGATCTTGTGGCCGGATGCATTTCATCCCTGCCTCTATCCGCGGCCCGCTGTTCATGATCGTCTCGACGGGGTCGTATCTCGTCAACGACACGATGATGAAGCTCGCGACAGCAGGCCTGCCGTCCTACGAAGTGTTGTTTCTGCGCGGTGCCGCGGCAGCCCTCTGGGGCTTCCCGCTGTTGTTCGCGCTGGGCTACGGCAAGCAGATCCCGCTGATCTTCGACAAGCGCGTACTGAGCCGGAACATGCTCGAGCTGGCGGCGATCCTTTGCTATGTCGTCGCGCTCGCCAACATGCAGATCGCCGATTCTACCGCGCTCGGACAGATCACGCCGCTCTTGATGCTGGTCGGCTCCTCGATCCTGTTTGGCGAGCGGATCGGCGGCCGGCGCATGGCGCTGATCGGGCTCGGCTTCGTTGGAGCGCTGATGGTGGCGCAGCCGACCATGCAAGGCATTTCGGTCTACGCCTTGCTGGCGCTCGGCAATGCCACATTTGCGGCGGCGCGCGACCTTGCCGGCCGGCGGGTCGCGGCCGAGGTGCCGGGGATGATCGTGGCGATCTCCGCCGTCGTGGTGGTGCTGATCGGCGCCGGCGCCGCGCATCTGGTTTCCGAGCGTTGGGTCATGCCCGGGGCACATCACCTGCTGCTGATGGCCGGCGCCGGATTTTTCCTGATCTTCGGCCATTTCTTCATCTTCATGGCCTATCGCATCGGACCGACCAGCGCCGTGGCGCCGTTCTACTATTGCTTCACCGTCTGGGCGGTCATTTCGGGCCTGCTGGTGTTCGGGCAATTCCCCAACGCGCTGGCGATCTGCGGCATCCTGCTGGTCATCGGCAGCGGGCTGACCATCGTGTCGCTGGATCAGCGTCGCCGCCGGCTGGCCGTCGTGGCGTAACCTTGGCACCCAGGCAGGTGCTCACGAGGCGTTGCCGGGCCGAAAAAGATCGTCTAATCGGCGAAGCAACGTTCGATCGACGACGACATGATCAATCAGCCAGCGGAGTTCCCCGTGACCGATTTTGACCAAAACAACAACTCCGACGCCGAGCACAAAGCCGCTATCCGCAAGTCGCTTGTCGGCTGGGCGGTGTTCATCGCCGGAACGCTGATCTTTTTCGTCGCCGCCGATGCAGTGCTGATGCCATAGACGAGCCGCTGCACGTACCGGCCTGAAGCCGGTCTTGCCTTCAGAAACTCGAAACCTCAGACGATCGGCAGGCGCCTAAAGCGTCCGCCTTGCGCTGAACTGATGGTAGGCCCACAGAACGACCACCGCGCCGATGACGGCAACGATCAGGCTGTAGATGTTGAGGCCGGTGACGCCTGACGCGCCGAAGGCACTGAAGATCAGACCGCCGACAATGGCGCCGACGATGCCAAGCACGATGTCCATGATGACACCCTGGCCGGTCTTGTTGACGATCTTGCTGCCTATGAAGCCGGCGACCACGCCGAGAATGATCCAGCTGATGATACCCATTTTTTCCTCTCCATCCCCTCGCCAGACGAACATTTTCATAGGATTGTCAAAACCTCAAGCCAGCTTGAAATTCCGCCCGAAGGCTTCATTGTTGAGGGGGGGTCGGGCCT
>NZ_RZPQ01000501.1:0-4362 GCF_003999135.1 Mesorhizobium sp. M7A.F.Ca.CA.004.06.1.1
GCCCACGACGGCACTTGATGTCACGGTGCAAGCTCAGATACTCGACCTGCTCCGCGGCATCCGGCGTGAACGCAAGCTGTCGGTCATTCTGGTCTCTCACGACCTTGGCGTGATCGCGGAAATGTGCGACCGCGTCGTCGTCATGAAGGACGGCGCGGTGCTGGAAATCGGCTCGGTCGATCAGATCCTGCGTGACCCCGCCCATGAATACACGAAGCGCCTGATCGCTTCCCAACCCTCGCTGATGAAGCCGACCACGCATGCATGCCCCGTGGCGACGGAACCGCATCTCCTGGTGAAGAACCTGTGCGTGAACTTCTACCCAGGGCAGAGCCTTGCAGCCTGGGCGACACGCAAGCCGCCGCAGATCGTGCGCGCGGTCGACAATGTTTCGCTGGCATTGCGGCGCGGTGGGGCACTGGGGATCGTCGGCGAGTCCGGTTCCGGCAAGAGCACCATAGCCCGGGCCATTGCAGGCCTGGTGCAGCCGGAACAAGGAGAGATCGAGGTGGACGGCCAATCGCTCGATCGCGCGCTAAGGCAGCGCCGACCGGAGCAGGTTCGCAAACTGCAGATGGTGTTCCAGGACCCGTTCATGTCCCTCAACCCGGCGTTTACGGTTGCGCGAACTCTGGCCGAACCGCTGCGGCAACAGAACATCTGCCCGGAAAGAGACATCCCGGAGCGGATCCGCGAGCTGATGGAAAAAGTGGAATTGCCACGCCAGTTGCTGGACCGACGCACCACGCAGCTTTCCGGCGGCCAGCGGCAGCGCGTCGGCATCGCCAGAGCCCTGGCGCTGGAACCTGAGATATTGATCGCCGATGAAGTCACCTCCGCTCTGGACGTCACCATCCAGGCCCAGGTGCTCGGCCTCTTTGCGCGGCTGCGCCGCGAATTGTCGCTGACGCTGATCCTGATTTCCCATGATCTGGGCGTGGTGCGTTATCTCTGCGAGCACGTTGCGGTCATGCAGCACGGCAAGCTGGTTGAGTATGGCAATACGGAAGATGTCCTGGATCGTCCGCAGCAGGCCTATACGCGAGAGTTGATCGCCGCTATCCCGAAACTCTCGCGTCGAACGAGCAGCGGAATCCAACCAGGAGACACCCCGCTACTGGCCGCCGGAAGCAAATGCTGAGCCTTCGGGGCCGGGCTACTGTGCCGTCCAGCCGCCGTCCATCTGCAAGGTCGTGCCGGTGATCTGCCTGGCTGCGTCCGAACACAGGAACAGCGTCAACGCAGCAAGCTCATCGACGGTGACGAATTCCTTGGTCGGCTGGGCAGCGAGCAGCACATCGTGCTTGACCTGTTCCTCGGTCATGCCGCGCGCCTTCATGGTGTCGGGAATCTGCCTTTCGACCAGCGGGGTCCAGACATAGGGTGGGCGACGCCTATTTGGCGATCTCGAGCAGGGACGATACCAGAAGCTCTCGCTCATCTTTCGACAGGACATCCGAATCGAAGAGGTTCATGCTGCGCAATCCCTCGATGGCGAGATAGCAGATTAACAGCGATTTGAGATCCGGCGTCTCACCTTTCAGCCGCTCGAAAAGCTGCCTCTTGAAGGTCTTTATCGGCATCATGAAATCGGGATCCTCGGCGATGGCCGAGAAAATCCAGGACGCCGACGGCTGCTTTTCCTCGCAATCATTGGCTGACAGCCTGATGTAGACAGCCAGGGGATTTTCGTCCTTGTCATTTGTGCGGGCGGCTTCCAGTGCGTGCTCGAACTCACGCAGATAGCCTTCGACCAAACCTTGCATCAATTTGGCCTTGGTCGGGAAATTGTAGAGGAGCCCTCCCTTCGACACGCCGGCACGGCTGGCTACGGCATCCAGCGACAGGCTGCCTGGTCCGGATTCCCGGGCAACATCAGCCGCCGCGGCGAGAATCTTCTCGCGCGAATTCGGTCTTTGGGCTCTCATGGGGCCTCCCATCGCAAGCTTAGGCCCAATTGACAAGACCGTCCAGACGGTACAGGAAGACCGCCATTATTTGAAATCGGGACCCGCAGTCGATATGTGTCCCGATATCCGCGCTTCGCGCCGGATTTCGACTGAGGGGACTTCCTTGTTCAAGCGCATACTCCGTATCTTTATCATTGTTCTGGTTCTGGCTCTGCTCGTCGTCGTGGTCGGCGGCATCGTCGGCTTCAACTTCCTGCGCGACAACGGCATCAAGCAGTATTTCGCATCGATGAAGCCGCCGGCGGCAACCGTGTCGACCACCATCGCCAAGCCTTCGGCCTGGACGCCAGGCGTCGAGGCTATCGGTACGGTCAAGGCTGTGCGCGGTGTCGACCTGGCGGTCGAGACCACCGGTATCGTCAAGGACATCCTTTTCCATGCCAACCAGAAGGTGGCCGACAATGCGGTTCTGCTGCAGCTCGATGACGCCGTCGAGCGCGCCGATCTCGACGCACAGAAAGCGCAGGCCGCGCTCGACCAGACCTCGCTGGCCCGCGCCATTGAACTGACCAGGCGTGGCGTCGGCTCCGACTCGACGCTGGACACGGCGCGTGCGGCGGCCTCGGCCTCGGCATCTCAGGTCACCAAGCTGCAGGCCGTACTCGAACAGAAGCAGCTGACGGCGCCTTTCGGCGGCACGGTGGGCATTCCGAAAATCGATATCGGCCAGTATCTGGCGCCCGGCACCGCCGTGGTGACATTGCAGGACCTCGACACGATGCGGGTCGATTTCTCGGTTCCCGAACAGCAACTCGCCTTGCTCAAGATCGGCCAGACGATTCGATTGGGCCTTGGCGGTGAGGACAGGCCATTCGCAGGCGCCATTCGCGGCATCGACCCGAAGATCGACTCGTCCAGCCGGCTGGTGAACATCCGGGCGGAAGTCGCCAATCCCGATGGCAAGCTGACCCCCGGCCAGTTCGTGCAGGTGCGTGTCGAGCTGCCCGAAGAGCAGAACGTGCTGACCCTGCCGCAGACGGCGCTGACGACAAGCCTCTATGGCGACTACATCTTCGTGGTGCAGCCGGCCAAGCCTGCCGAGGCGGCCCCAGCCAAGCCGGAGGAAAAACCCGCCGCGCCGTCAGCCGACAAATCGGCGGAAGCCAAGCCTGCGGACACCAAGCCGGCCGATGCCATGAAGCCGGCGGCTGATGCAGCCAAGCCTGCCGCCGATGCGGCAAAACCAACCGACAAGGCTGCCGATCCGGCCAAGCCGGCGGCGGAAGGTGACAAGCCCGCGCTCGTGCTGTCGCAGGTGTTCGTCAAGCCCGGCCGCCGCAATCAAGGCATGGTCGAGATCGTCGAGGGGCTGAAGGCCGGCGACGAGGTCGTCACCGCCGGCCAGAACCGCCTCTTCAACGGCATGTCCGTCGTTGTGGACAACACCATCGACCCGACCAAATCGGCGAACAAGCAGGCCGAACAGCAATGAGCTTTTCAGATCTCTTCATTCGCCGGCCTGTTCTTTCGACGGTCCTTGCCTGCATGATCCTGCTCCTGGGTTTCCAGGGCATCTTCAACCTGTCGATCCGGCAGTATCCGAAGGTCGACGAAACCGCGATCACCATCACGACGGCCTATCCAGGCGCCAGCGCCGATCTGATCCAGGGCTTCATTTCCGCCCCGATCGCCCGCGCCGTCGCCTCGACCGAAAACATCGACTACGTCACCTCGTCCAGCCGCCCGTCCTCCAGCACCGTGACCGTGCAGATGAAGCTCGGCTCGAACCCCGACGTCGCGCTGACCGAAGTCCTGTCCAAGGTCCAGGGCGTGCGCGGCACCTTGCCGGACGCATCGAAGGACCCTGTCATCGTCAAGGGCACCGGCCAGCAGTTCGCGATGATGTACATCTCGATGCAGAACCCGAACATGACGAAGGAGCAGCTGACCGAGTATATCGAGCGCGTCATCAGGCCGCGCATGTCGACGGTCGAAGGCGTCGCCGACGTGCAGATCTTCGGCGCCCAGGAATACTCGATGCGCGTCTGGATCGACCCGGTCAAGCTTGCCGCGCGCGGCGTGACGGCCTCCGAACTGCTGACGGCGATCAACAATTCCAACTTCCTGTCGGCGCCCGGCAACACCCAGAACGAGTATGTCGTTTCCTCGATCACCGTGCGCTCGACATTGCAGACGCCGGAGGCATTCGCCGAGCTGCCGCTGCGCTCGACTGACGGCAATGTGGTGCGGTTGCGCGACGTGGCTCGCGTCGAACTCGCCGCCGAGAACACCGACACCCGGGTCTCGTTCAACGGCAAACCCGGCACCTTCCTCGCCATCTTCCCGACGCCGGCAGCCAATCCGCTGACCACGGCGGCGGCGCTCACCAAGCTGGTGCCGCAGATTCAGGAGACGCTGCCGAAAGGCATGACGATCGAGGTCGTCTACGACG
>NZ_RZPQ01000502.1:0-4342 GCF_003999135.1 Mesorhizobium sp. M7A.F.Ca.CA.004.06.1.1
CGGCGCGCTGGTGCGCTTCATGCACAAGATAGGCATCGCGCGCGGCAGCATCGCGGAAATCGATGGTGAAGCCGTGGGTGAAGCCGCGTGCGAACGGCTCCGGGCTGACATTGGCGCTTAATTTTACGGCGTCCATGCCGTCGATCACCTGTCGAAGCGCCTCGAGATCGGAATGGATCGCCATGCGCTCGGTGGTGGCGACATCATTGCGGAATCTAGCGAAAACACAGTGCCTGATCATATCTTACCCCTCAGTGGCTAAGCAGCCCGGTTTCCGGAAAACACCGCCGGCGGCAGCGGCTCGCGGCCAAGGACCAGGTCGGCGCCCTTTTCACCGACCATGATGGTCGGCGCATTGGTGTTGGATGAAGGCACGCGCGGCATCACCGAGGCATCGCAGACGCGCAGGCCCTCGATACCGCGCAGCCGCAGATCCGGCGTCACGACAGCCATATCATCATGGCCCATGCGGCAGGTGCCGACCGGATGGTGGTCGGTCTTGGAACTGCGGCAGGCATAGTCGAACAGCTCGTCGTCGCTGGCGAGCGACGGGCCGGGCAGCACCTCGCGCAGCACGTAAGGGGCAAGCGCCTTCTGCCGCATGATCTCGCGGGCCAGCCGCAGCCCCTTGATCGACATGGCGCGGTCATAGGGATCGGACCAGTAGTTCGGATCAATCAGCGGATGGTCGGCCGGGTCGGCGCTCTTCAGCCGCACGGTGCCGCGCGAGCGCGGCCGCAGGAAAGCCGAGTTCAGGGTGACGCCGGGGTTTTTCAGCTTCTCGACGCCGGCTTCGATGCCGGAGCCCAAGCCGAGATGAAACTGGATGTCGGGCGAGGCGGCTGTCGGGTCGGCGTACCAGAAGCCGCCGGTCTCGAACAGGCTGGAGGCCACCGGCCCCTTCTTCAGCAGCAGATATTGCAGGCCGGCCCAGGCCGTGCGGTGCAGCTTGGCGTAGTTGTCATAGGTGTGATCGCCGGTGCATTCGGCGATGACGAACAGATCGAGATGGTCCTGCATGTTGGAGCCGACGCCGGGCAGGTCATGCACCGGCGTGACGCCGACCGACTTCAGATGGTCCGCGGGGCCGATGCCCGACTGCATCAGGAGTTTCGGCGAGCCGATGGCGCCGGACGAGACGATCACCTCGCGCTCGGCGTGCAGGATTTTCTTCTCGCCGCCTGGCCTGTCGACCAATTCGACGCCGATGGCGCGGCCCTTCTCGACGACGATGCGCGTCACCAGCACATCGGTTCGGACGGTCAGGTTCTTGCGGGCGCGGATCGGCTTCAAATAGGCGACTGAAGCGGACGAGCGCCGGGCATCCTTCTGGGTCAGCTGGTAGTAGCCGACGCCTTCTTGGGCAGCGCCGTTGAAGTCCGGGTTGAAGGGGATGCCCATCTCCTGGCCGGCACGGAAATAGGCTTCGCAGATCGGCAGCGGCGCAATCGGGTTCGAGACGCCGAGCGGCCCCTGGTCGCCGTGAAAATCGTTGGCGTAGCGCTGGTTGTTCTCAGCGCGTTTGAAATAGGGCAACACATCGCGATAGCCCCAGCCGGCGAGGCCCTCTTCCTTCTCCCAGGCGTCGTAATCGCGGGCGTTGCCGCGCGTGTAGATCTGGGCGTTGATGGACGAGCCGCCGCCGACCACCTTGGCCTGCGTGTACCAGAAGACGCGGTCCTTCATGTTTCTCTGCGGCACGGTCGACCAGCCCCAGGAGGCGATCCCCTTCGTCATCTTGGCGAAGCCCGCCGGCATGTGGATATAGGGATGCCAGTCCTTGCCGCCAGCTTCGAGCAGCAAGACCGAGTTGCCCGGATCCTCGCTCAGCCGGTTGGCCAGAACGCAGCCGGCCGGCCCGGCGCCCACGATGATGTAGTCGGTCATGAAACCATCCATTTACAGTCGCGCCACGGAGAGCGCACCGTCGACATTGATGATCGAGCCGGTCGAAAAGCCGAGCTTGCCACCGGCGAGCGTTGCCACCACCGCACCGATATCCGATGCTTCGCCCCAGCGCTTTGCCGGCACCAGACCACCGTCGATGAGGGCGTCGTATTTGGCGGTCACGCCTGAGGTCATGTCGGTGCGGATGATGCCGGGCCGCACCTCGAACACGCCTATGTTTTCGGGAGCCAACCGCAGCGCCAGGTTCTTCACCCACATCGAAAGTGCGGCTTTCGAGATGCAGTAGTCCGGCCGCTCCGGCGATGCCATTTCGGCGCTGACCGAGGTGATGGTGATGATTGATTTCGGGGGATCGCCTGGCGCGGCGAGCATCGCCTTGGCCACGGCCTGGCTGAGGAACACAGTGCCGCGCAGATTGATGCCGAGCGTGCGGTCGAAATTCTCCGGCTTGAGGTCCAAGAGGTCACCGCGCACCACGGCGCCGACGCCGGCATTGTTGACCAGGCAATCGATACGGTCGAAGGCGCGCATCGCGGCATCGACAAGTGCGGTGTGGCTGGCGAGATCGGCGATGTCGCACTGGATGTAGGCAAATTTCGCGCCACGCTTGGTGATGTCGGCGGCAAGTCCGTCAGCGGCTGTTTCGGCAAGGTCGGCGACCAGAATATCGTAGCCGCCATCCGCCAGCGCCTGGGCACAGGCAAGGCCAATGCCCCGCGCGCCGCCGGTGACGATGGCGGAGGGGCGGGTCATTGGAAGCTAGCCTTGCGGATGTCAGCGCCGCCCCTCATCGCCCTGCCGGAGCGTTCGTCGTTCGAAAAGCCAAGCAGTTGGCTTTTCGTCCGCTGCGCGGACCACTCCTCAACCCCCCGTATAGTGACGGGGAGAAGGACGCTCGCGCCGCCGTTCTCGCCAATCGCCAAAGGATCGCCGAGGTTGCGACCAGCTTTCTTCTCCCCGTTTACGGGGAGAAGGTGCCGGCAGGCGGATGAGGGGCGGCGCAAACCGATCATGCCGTAAGCTCCACCTTGCGGATGTGATCGGCAACGCGCATTGCCTGGGCGGCGATCGACAGCGCCGGGTTCACGGCGGCCGAATTGGGCAAGAAGCTTCCGTCGACGACGAAGAGGTTCCGGTGGTCGAAGGAGCGGCAGTAAGGGTCGAGCGCCGCCGTCGCCGGATCGTCGCCCATCTTTATCGTGCCGCATTGGTGCGACGGCGTGCGCTTGTCGAAGGGGCGCGACAGAACGATGGGATAACCGCAGGCGCGGAAATTTTCGCGCATCACCTTGGTCAGCCCGTCGAGCGACCGCATGTTGGAGCGCCGCCATTGCATGACGATGTCCTTGCCGTCGACCATGATGCGGCTTTCCGGATCGGGCAGATCCTCGCACATCAGGTACCAGTCGACGGCGTGGCCGGCCATGAAATCGAGCGCGAATCCCGGCGTGTATTTGACATTGGCCCGCAGCATGTTGCCGTCGATCTTGCCGAGCAACTGGACGTTCCCCAGCGGCTTGCCGCCCTTGCCGTCGGACAGGTAATAGTCGTGCAGCATCAAGGGCGTCTGGTAGACGGCATCGTTGCGACGGCGCGGGTCGATCGCCAGCATGGCGCTGGAATTGTGGTTCATGAAATTGCGGCCGACCTGGTCGGCGCGGTTGGCTAGGCCTTTGCCATCCGATGTGGGCGAGCGCAGCAGGATGACAGCGGAGTTGACCGCGCCGGCCGAGAGGATGACCAGCTTCGGTGATACTTTCTTCAGCTCGCCATTCTGCCGGTAGTGAATGGCTGATATCGTCGTGCCGTCTGGCGAGGCTTCGAGATATTCGACGTAGGCGCCGGTTTCGAGCTTGATGTTCTGGTCGGTGAGGGCCGCCGTCAGCGGTCCCGTTTGTGCGTCGACCTTGCCTTGGCCGGTGTTCGGGAAAGCATCCCAGCCGGTCTTGCCCTCCTTCAGCCAGGTGTCGATGTCGACACCGAGCGGCAGCGAGGCCGGATGCAGGCCAAGGTTTTTCAGCTCGGCGCGGGCGCGGGCGATCGGTGCCTCGTCGGGCACCGGCTTGTAGGCGTAGGGGATCGAATGGAACGGCTCGGTCGGATCCTCGCCCAGTGCACCGCGCACGCGAAACAGCTGTTCGGCTTTCGAATACCAGGGCTCGAATTCGTCATAGGTGAACGGCCATGCCGGAGAGACTCCGCCGAAATGCTCCATGGCCGCAAAGTCCTCCTTGCGGTAGCGGATCAGCACCGCGCCGTAGAACTTCGAATTGCCGCCGACATAGTAATAATTGCCGGGGTTGAAGGCGGCGCCGCCGGCCTCACGCCACATCTCCTTCGGCCTGTAATGGCCGTCGACGAAGATCGAGCGCGTGTCGCGCGCGTGCGGCGTCGCCGGCAACGGCTCGCCGCGCTCCAGCATCAGGATCGAGGC
>NZ_RZPQ01000503.1:0-4342 GCF_003999135.1 Mesorhizobium sp. M7A.F.Ca.CA.004.06.1.1
GCCCTGCACCATGCCGGCCGGCTCGAACTTGGTGAAGGTGAAGGCGTGCACATATTCGTCGAGCGGCACGCCATATTGCAGGCCGAGCGAAATGGCGATGGCGAAGTTGTTGAGAAGGCCACGCAAGGTCGCGCCTTCCTTGTTCATGTCGATGAAGATCTCGCCGAGACGGCCATCGTCATATTCGCCGGTGCGCAGGAAGATGGTGTTGCCACCGATCTTGGCCTTCTGCGTGTAACCCTTGCGGCGGCCGGGCAGCTTTTCCTGCTCGCGCGACACGCGCTCGATGATGCGCTCGACGATCCGCTCGGTGATCTGTGCGGCACGTGCTGCCGCAGGTGCGGCGAGCAGCTGCTCGACGGCTTCGTCCTCGTCGTCCTCGCCATCGGCGAGCAGCGAGGAGTTGAGCGGCTGCGACAGCTTCGAGCCGTCGCGGTAGAGCGCGTTGGCCTTCAGCGCCAGCTTCCACGACAGCATGTAGGCGCCCTTGGCGTCTTCCACCGTCGCATCGTTGGGCATGTTGATGGTCTTGGAGATGGCGCCGGAAATGAAGGGCTGTGCAGCCGCCATCATCTGGATGTGGCTGTTGATGGACAGCGAGCGCTTGCCGATCTTGCCGCACGGGCTGGCGCAGTCGAAAACCGCCAGGTGTTCGGCCTTGAGGAACGGCGCGCCTTCCAGCGTCATCGCACCGCAGACGTGGATGTTGGCGGCCTCGATATCTTTCCGGGAGAAGCCGAGCGCCGGCAGGATCTCGAACGAGAAATCGTTGAGCTGCTCGTCGGTGAAGCCGAAATTCTCCTTCACCCAGTCGGCGCCGAGCGTCCACTGATTGAAGACGAACTTGATGTCGAAGGCCGACTTCAAGGCTGCGTTGAGCGCGGCGATCTTGTCGTCGGTGAAGCCCTTGGCCTTGAGCGCGCCGGGGTTGATGGCCGGCGCCTGGTTGAGGTTGCCGTGGCCGACCGCATAGGCCTCCATCTCGGCGATCTGGGCTTCGGAATAGCCGAGCGTGCGCAGCGCTTCCGGCACGGCGCGGTTGATGATCTTGAAATAGCCGCCGCCGGCCAGCTTCTTGAACTTCACCAGCGCGAAGTCGGGCTCGATGCCGGTGGTGTCGCAATCCATGACCAGGCCGATCGTGCCGGTCGGCGCGATGACGGTCGCCTGTGCATTGCGGTAGCCATGCTCCTCGCCGAGCTCGATGGCGCGGTCCCAGGCAGCCTTGGCGTGGGTCGCAAGGTCCTGCTGCTTCAGGTCGGAAGCGACCAGCGGCACGGGATTGACGGCAAGCTTCTCGTAGCCCTGCTTCTCGCCATAGGCGGCACGGCGATGGTTGCGCATGACCCGCAGCATGTTCTGCGCATTGCGGTCGTAGTCGGCGAAGGCGCCGAGTTCGCCGGCCATCTCGGCCGAGGTGGCATAGGCGACACCGGTCATGATTGCGGTGAGTGCGGCGCAGATGGCGCGGCCTTCATCGGAATCGTAGGGAATGCCCGACGTCATCAGCAGGCCGCCAATATTCGCATAGCCGAGGCCGAGCGTGCGGTATTCGTAGGACTGCTTGGCGATCTCCTTCGACGGGAACTGCGCCATCATGACCGAGATTTCGAGAACGATGGTCCACAGCCGCACGGTGTGCTCGTAGGCTGCGATGTCGATCGTGCCGTCGGCGTTGCGGTAGGGCAGCAGATTGATCGAGGCGAGATTGCAGGCCGTGTCGTCGAGGAACATGTATTCGGAGCACGGGTTGGACGCCCGGATCGCACCGGCCGATGCGCAGGTGTGCCAGTCGTTCATCGTCGTGTTGAAATGCAGGCCGGGATCCGCGGACGCCCAGGCGGCATAGCCGATCTTTTCCCAGAGGTCGCGAGCCTTCAGCGTCTTCAGCACCTTGCCGTCCTTGCGGGCGGTCAGGTGCCAGTCGGCATCGTCCTCGACGGCGCGCAGGAAATTGTCCTTCAGCGACACCGAATTGTTGGAGTTCTGGCCCGAAACCGTGAGGTAGGCATCCGAATCCCAGTCTGTGTCGTAGGTCTTGAACGACATCGAGCTATAGCCCTGCTTGGCGAACTGGATGACGCGGTAGATGTAGTTCTCCGGCACGGCGGATTTCTTGGCCGCCTTGATCTCGCGCTTCAGGGCGGAGTTGATCGACGGATCGAAGCAGTCGTCGCCATTGCCTTCGCAGTTGACGCAGGCCTTCATGATCGCTTCGAGATGCTTCTTGACGATCTTCGAGCCAGTCACCAGCGAGGCGACCTTCTGCTCTTCATTGACCTTCCAGTCGATGAATTCCTCGATATCGGGGTGGTCGGCGTCGACGATGACCATTTTGGCGGCGCGGCGCGTGGTGCCGCCCGACTTGATGGCGCCCGCCGCACGGTCGCCGATCTTGAGGAAGCTCATCAGGCCCGACGAGCGGCCGCCGCCCGACAGCTTTTCGCCTTCGCCGCGCAGCAGCGAGAAGTTGGAGCCGGTGCCGGAGCCGTATTTGAACAGGCGCGCTTCACGCACCCACAGGTCCATGATGCCGCCCTCGTTGACGAGATCGTCCTGCACGCCCTGGATGAAGCAGGCATGCGGCTGCGGATGCTCGTAGGAGGATTTCGACTTGGTCAGCTTGCCGGTGAACGGGTCGACATAGAAGTGGCCCTGGCTCGGGCCGTCGATGCCATAGGCCCAGTGCAGGCCGGTGTTGAACCATTGCGGCGAGTTCGGCGCGACGCGCTGGGTGGCCAGCATATAGGCAAGCTCGTCGCGGAAGGCGCGCGCGTCTTCCTCCGACCCCTTGAAGTAGCCGCCCTTCCAGCCCCAGTAAGTCCAGGTGCCGGCAAGCCGGTCGAAGACCTGACGTGCGTCGATCTCGGAACCGTAGCGCTCGGCTTCCGGCAGCTTCGCCAGTTCCGCCTCATCGGCGACGGAGCGCCACAGGAAGGAGGGGACGTCGTTCTCTTCGATCTTCTTCAGGCGCGCCGGCACACCGGCCTTGCGGAAATATTTCTGCGCCAGGATATCGGCTGCGACCTGGGAGAACTGCGCCGGCACGTCGATATTGTCCAAGCGGAACACCACCGAACCATCCGGATTCTTAATCTCCGAAAGCGCCTTGCGGAATTCGATCTCCGCATAGGCAGATTGTCCTGGCTTGGTGAAACGACGCTCGATGCGCATTGGTCCGGTCCCTTTTGTCTATATATAGCGCTTTCCTCCAGGGATTTCTGCCCCCGATGCGAAACGCGCATGTCCGCCGTCTGCCGGGCGTTCGAAAACGGCCGGCTCTCCATTTTCGCGGTCTCCGCCGGCCCTGCTGGTCAAACTCCTTGCGAAGCGCCTGCCCAACGCGCCGACGAACCCGCGGGTCCCTCAAAACTGATTTTTTCCGATTCCCTCGGTCGAGGGAAATTCACACTATCTAGCGTCGAACCTACCTGCAAACACTAAATATAGTATTAACAGACAATTTATTCAAGCCCGACAATTGTCCCTATCGTCCCCAACCGCCCCACAATCCCAACGCTTCCGCCGGCCTCGTAAACAGGCGGAAATGCGAGCAAAAACGCACATAATCCGGGAAAAAAGACCGGGCTCAGAACTTTCCGGTCGCACTCTCAACAGGAGCACATGGCCTATAAAAGGCGACTCGTTTTGCGCCGTCAAGGATTCGTTTGCGTAGCTTTTGTGACCCCAACATCTTGTGTGTCACATATGTGGATAACGGGGATAGAATGCAGGCGCGGATCACGATTTTCCGCGCGCAAGCTTGCCCGGGCGTCAGCCGTAATGCAGCCGGGGCTTTGGCTCGGTGCCGGTGAACTGCACCCCGATACGGTCGTTGCGACGCCAGCGGACCTCGCACCGATAGGCAATGCCGTCGAGCGGCACATAGAGAAGGAACCGATCTGGGACCCGGGCTTCGAGCGGTATCTTCAGTTCGGCGCCGCCTTCGTGCTGGTTGCGCAGCGTGCAACCGACTTCCGAATTCGAAATTCCGGTGATGATCGACCCACCCTTGAGCACGCGCGGACGATGCTCGCGCTGGGGGTCGTCGGACTCGTTTGGAATTGGATTTGCGGGATTCGCCATCGATCAAAAATACCAGAGCTGCCGAATCCTACCCTTGATTCCTTAGCAAAGCATTCATGTCGAAGCGCGGCAACGCGTGTCTAAAGCGTGTCGCGCTTGAACGGATTCAAGCGACCCGCTTTAGGTCCTTGCTTTTATGCATGTCGTTCTCCCAAAACCGAGGTCACTTTTGGGCGACATGCATTAGCCTTTGCAAGCCAGTCCCGTTTTGCAAAGAGAGCGGTGTGGCCGCCCGTCAGGAGAAGCTGTGCGGGTC
>NZ_RZPQ01000504.1:0-4341 GCF_003999135.1 Mesorhizobium sp. M7A.F.Ca.CA.004.06.1.1
AAGGTTTCCTGGGCGACATCCTCGGCCTCCGCCGCATCGCCGAGCATGCGCACGGCAAGCGCCAGGATACGCGGCAGCTTGCGCGCGACGAGGGTTTGCACCGCTGCCGGCTCGCCGGCGCCAACACGGCGAACCAGCTCCTCGTCCGGATCCGCAGCCATCAGTCGGCGAACTCCCGATATTCATCGCGCGTCATTGCCTCTTGGTCATTGCTCCCTGCTTGACCTCTTGGTCATTGCTTCGGCTTGGGAGCGGTTTTGTGGCCCGGCAGTTCGTCGGCCGTCAAAATGCCGTCGGCATTCTTGTCCAGCCGGGCGAAGCGCCTGGCGAAGAATGCATCGAGTTCGGCGCGATCGATGAAGCCGTCATGGTTGGAATCGATCCGCGCGAAGGATTTGGCGGCGTCGCCCTTGACGTTGCGCTTCGTCTGAAAGGCCTCCCATTCCAGCAGGCTGATCTTGCCGTCGCCATCCGTGTCGGCCGCCATGATCGCCTTTTCGCGCCGCTTCTGGAATTTGGCCAGCGTGATGTCGGACCTGGTCCCCGAAGCGCCTGGCGCGGCAAGTGGCGCGGCGGTCGGCGGTGCAGGCGGCGTCGTTGCCTGGGCGAAAGCCGCAACGGTCTGCAAACTCAAGGCAACGACTGATATCGAACGGCGGATCATGCTGTGCGTCTCCAGGTTGGCGCGACGCAGACGGCTTGTGCCGCCATCGCGCTTCAACCGTTAAACGCCGCGACCCGGAAAATCCGTCGGTCGCGCCTGCTGATCCGTTCACGCCCGGACAAAAGAGGGTGCCCATCCCGGCTCGATCGGGATGGAAGGAACTCTAGTCCGACTGGTCGGCCGCAATCAGTTGTTCGGGCTTGAACCCGGCATGTTGCGGGGTCCACACCTCGCCCTCGCGATTGAACCAGTGGCACAGATACATGCCCGAGGCTGCCCCATCGCTGATCGTCATCCTGGGACCTCCGGATTTCAGCCTGACGACGTCTCCGGTCTTGAAATTGTTGGGCATTTTTGACCTCCCATGCTGAGGCCATGATTTTCACACCAAACCGGTGTCTCGACAATGGCAGATCTGCCAGGCCGGCGCCGCAATCCTTTGCACCAGCTGCGAAGGGGCAGACAGACGACAAAAATGGAGGAGGAATGGTGCCGCTTGCGTGACTCGAACACGCGACCCCCGCATTACGAATGCGGTGCTCTACCAACTGAGCTAAAGCGGCCCAGGAAGCCAAGGCCTCCAGGATGCGGCGGTGATAGACGCAACCGGGCGCGAATTCAAGATGCGACTTGGCAATTCCTGCGTCGGCGTCGTGGCACCCTCGAAAGCCGGCCGCCGCCTTGTCCGCCAATCAATCGCCAAGGGAATGCGGCGCACGGTGCGTGTGCTCCCTGTGCGCGAAAATCGGCGAAACATGCTGATTTTGTTGCCGGAACAGCGCCGGAATGGACTTTGCACACCTCTGCGAGGCAGAATACGCCGCTCGCCCGTTGATTGATTGGTCGCCTGCGGCTAACGATCACGGCAAGGTTGGCAAAGACAGAGGGACCCGCTTGGACGCGATCGAAAAAGCGATCCGGAACGCCTTGGAGAAAGGCAATGCCGAGGACCGCGCGTTCCGCGAGAGGGTCTATCGCTCGGCTTTTGCCGCGCTCGATCGCGCGCTCCAGGCCAATCCGGGTGTGACCGTTGAGGTCGCCATCAAGCGCCGCAAGGCAATTCAGGCGAAAATCACCGAAATCGAATCCGAGTTCCTGCCGGCGGTGCCGGATGTCGGTCCGCAGGGCGATGCACCGGCGGTCGAACTCGGAGCGGACCCGGCGCCCGCGGTCGAAACCGGCCGACAGGCATCGTCCCCCGATGTCGTCGTCGACGGACCCGTGCAATCCGCTGCCGATGCGCCGCGCTCCCGCGTTCTGCCCGTCGTTCCCGACATCATGCCGGAGGCCACGCTTCCCGATGCTCCGGCCATCGACATGTCGGTTCCGGCCTCGGCCGGCGCGACGACGGAAGTGGCGCCCGACCGCGATGAACGGCGCATAAGGGGACGTCGCCTGCCGCTGACCGCCATCTTCCTGACCGTGACACTGCTCGCCGCGGTTGGCATCGGCCTGTTCTTCGCCGTGCAGACCGGCGTGTTCAAGACATCCGCGCAACTCGACCCCGCCCCGCCGCAGGCGCCGCCGACCGTCGAGGACGACGATTTCACACCGGCCGACGGCGGTCCGGCAAAACCCGGCGCCGCGGACCAGGCGCGCGACTGGATCAATGTGTTTTCGCCGGCCGATGCATCCCATGTCAGCGCGCCGTCTGACGCCAGGGCCGAGGTGATGAAGGACGATACCGGTTCGTTCCTGCGCATCCGTTCCGGCGCGTCCGGTTCGGCGATCAGTTTCGACGTCGGACAAGGCGTGCTGGAGAAGCTGGCCGGCAAACATGCCGTGTTCGACATCATTGCCCGCTCCGAAGAAGGCAAGGAGACGCAGATTTCGGTCGACTGCAATTTCGGCGAACTCGGCGACTGCGGCCGCAAGCGCTATGCGGTCGGCCAGCAGCAGAACGAATATCTGTTCGATGTGCAGTTTCCCGACAAGCGTCCGGGCTCGGCCGGCACCATTGCCATCAATTCAGACTTCGACAAGCAGGGTAAGGCCGCGGACATCTACGAAATCCGCGTTTCGATCGAGCCGTAAGAGCGCTGAACGGTCTAGCGGTCGAGCAGCGCCTGTAGCGTCTCGATGCGGTCGGCCTCGTTGGCCGGCTTGTCCCAGCGCAGCCGCGAAATGCGGGGAAAGCGCATGGCGACGCCGGATTTGTGCCGGGTCGAGCGGTTCAGCCCTTCGAAGGCGACTTCCAGCACAAGGCCGTTGTCGCGGTCAGCCCGCACCGAGCGCACCGGCCCGAAACGCTCGATCGTGTTGTCGCGGACATATTTGTCGATCTGCTTCAACTCCTCGTCGGTGAAGCCGAAATAGGCCTTGCCGACCGGCACCAGTTCCTCTTCCCCTTCGGCACCTGTCCAGACGCCGAACGTATAGTCGGAATAGAAGCTCGAGCGTTTGCCGTGGCCGCGCTGGGCATACATCAGCACCGCGTCCACCGTGTGCGGATCGCGTTTCCATTTGAACCATGGACCTTTCGGCCGGCCGGCGACATAGGCTGAGTCCCAGCGCTTCAGCATGACGCCTTCGATGATCGGATGCGGCGGCACCCGGCGTAGTTCCTCAAGCGTTTGCCAATCCGTGAAGTCGACGAATGGCGAAAGATCGAAACGGCTCGGGTCGAGCGTTCCGACAAACGCTTCCAGCCGACCGCGCCGCTCGCGAAACGACAGCGCGCGCAAATCCTCGTCGCCGAGCTGGAGCAGATCGTAGCAGCGCATGAAGGCCGGGTATTGCTGCTGCATCTTCGGTGTCACCGTCTTGCGATTCAGCCGTTGCTGCAGATCCGAGAAGGTTCCCGTCGCCTCCCGGGGATCGCCGACCAGCAATTCGCCGTCCAGCGTTGCGGAAAAATGCATGGCCTCGGCGAGGTCCGGAAAGGCACCGGAGACATCGTCGCCGGTGCGCGAATAGAGCCGGCGGATACCGCCCTCGGCCGTCGCCTGGACACGGATGCCGTCCCATTTCCATTCGGCGGCATAATCCGCGGGATCGAGCTTTTCGAGATCGCCGTCACCGACCGGGTTCGACAGCATCACCGGGCGAAACAATGCCAACGCCGTGCTTCGTGGTCTTTCGGCCTTGCCTTCCAGCCACGCGAACAGCGCTGTGTAAGGCGGTGACAGCCCGTGCCAGAGCTCCTCGATCTCGGCCACGTCGACCTTGCCGAAATCGGCCAGCGCCTGTTTGGCCAGCCGCGCCGACATGCCGATGCGCAAGCCGCCGGTGACCAGCTTGATGATGGCAAAGCGCGCCGAGATGCCCGCGCTGTCGAGCAGCCCGGCCAGCACCTTGGGCCCGTCGGAGCGGCTTGCCGCCTGCAGTTTGGCCACGACTTCGCCCAGCGTCGGCTCGCGGTTCGCGATGTTTCCGGGCGTTTGCGGCCAGACCAGCGACACCGTTTCGGCGAGATCGCCGACATAGTCGTAGGAATAGCCGAACAGCACCGGATCCATGCGTTCGGTGACCAGCATGCGCAGCATCGCCGGCTTGACCGCGGCGATGTGGAGATCGCCGGTGATGGCAGCCAGCGCCAGCCCGCGATCGGGATCCTCGACGCTGCGGAAATAGTCGGTCAGCAAGGTCAGCTTGCCGTTGCGCGACGGCGTCAGCACCAGGCGGTCGAGAAGCTCGGCGAAGCGGTTCATGGCTTCAATCGCCCTCGTCCTCGTAGC
>NZ_RZPQ01000505.1:0-4341 GCF_003999135.1 Mesorhizobium sp. M7A.F.Ca.CA.004.06.1.1
CCATCGATTTCTACGAGAAGATGGGCCACTACGCGCGCATCGGCGGCCTTGAGGTCGCGCGCGTCGGCGACGACGGCCGCATGGAGGAGATCAAGCGCAAGATCGCCTCGGCCAAGGCGTTTGGCACGCGCGCCCGCCTGATCGAGCCGGCCGAGATCAAGGAGAAATTTCCACTCATCGAAGAAGCGATTGTCCAGGGTGGCCTTTGGGATCCCGATGCCGGTCTGGTCATCCCGCGCTCGCAGACGGTCGCCGGCAAGCTGGTCGATCAGGCGGAAGCGTCCGGCAAGCTCAAATCCTTCGCCAACACGTCGGCTCGGTCGCTTGTCGTCAAGGACGGCCGCATATCAGGCGTGGTGACGGACCGCGGCACCATCGAGGCCGACTATGTCATCGTCTGCGCCGGGATCTGGGGCCGGCTGATCGCGGAAATGGTCGGCGAGGACCTGCCGGTCATGCCGATCGACCATCCGCTGACCTTCTTCGGCCCCTACAACGAGTTCGCCGGCACGGGCAAGGAGATCGGCTGGCCGCTGCTGCGCGACCAGGGCAACTCGGCCTATATGCGCGACACCGGCGATCCAAAGACCGCCGAGGGCGGGCAGATCGAGTGGGGTTACTACGAAGAGACCAATCCGCGCCTGTGCCATCCGCGCGACCTGCTGGAGAAGGATCAGGCGCGGCTTTCGCCCTCACAGCGCGACCTCGACATGGAGCAGATCCTGGCACCGCTCGAACGCGCCATGGAACTGACGCCGATCCTCGGCGAACTCGGCTACAATGAGAGCCATTCCTTCAACGGGCTTCTCCAGGTGACGGCTGATGGCGGCCCGTCCATGGGCGAAAGCCAGAAGGTGCGGGGCCTTTGGTATGCCGTCGCCATCTGGGTCAAGGATGGTCCCGGCATGGGCAAGCTGATCGCCGACTGGATGACCGACGGCCGCACCGCAATCGATCACCATGCCATCGACTATGCACGGTTCTATCCGCACCAGACCAAGGAGCAATTCATCTGGGATCGCTGCACCGAGACCGCGATGAAGGTCTACAATCCGGCGGTGCATCCGCGCGAGCCGTTCTCCAAGGCCCGCAACATCAGGCGCTCGCCGTTCTGGGAGCGCGAGAAGGAACTTGGCGGTTATTTCATGGAGCTCGGCGGCTGGGAGCGCGCCCACGGCTATGCCGCCAACGAGCACCTTTTGGAGAAATACGGCAACCGCGTGCCGGTGCGCGAGAATGAGTGGGACAACCGCCATTTCTGGCGCGTCTCCAATGCCGAGCATCTCGCCATGAGCGAGGATTGCGGCATCGTCAACCTGTCGCATTTCGCCATGTATGACATCGAAGGTCCCGACCATGTCGCGCTGCTGGAATGGCTGTGCGCGGCCAAGATCGGCGGCGACAACAACATCGGCAAGGGCATCTACACCCACTTCCTCGACGAGGAAGGCATGGTGCGGGCCGACTTTACCGTCATCCGCATGGCTGACCGCTGTCGTTTGATCGACGGCGCGGACGCCGGTCCACGCGACTTCCAGTACATGCGCCGCACGGCACAGGACAAAGGCTTCGACGTCACTATCACCGACGTGACCGAGAAATACGTCACTATCGGCATCTGGGGGCCGAACGCCCGGGCGACCTTGCAGAAGGTGGTCGAAAATCCGGACGGGCTCTCTGTTGAGAACTTCCCATTCGCGGCGATCAAGCCGGTCCGGATCGGCGGCAAGGATGTCACCGCTTTCCGCATCTCCTATGTCGGCGAGCAGGGCTGGGAACTGCACATGCGCTACGAGGACGGCCTGGCCGTCTGGGACGCCCTGCGCTCGACCGGCGTGATGCCCTTCGGCGTCGAGACCTATGCCAACACGCGCCGCATGGAAAAGAGCCTGCGCCTGCAGAACGCCGACCTTTTGACCGAGTACAATCTGCTCGAAGCGGATCTCGCCCGTCCGAAGGTCAAGGAGAACGACTTTTGCGGCAAGGCCAGGCATGTAGAGTTCCGAGCCCGCGAGCACCAGCCGGCCATGCTGTGCACGCTGGTGATGACCAGTAATGTCGATTCCAAAGGTGTTGCCCGCTATCCCGTTGGCACCATGCCTGTAATGGACCCGAAGACCGGCGAGACGCTGGTCGACGACCTCGGCCGGCGGTCCTTCACCACCTCGATGGCCTACGGCCCGACCATCGGCAAGAACATAGGTCTCGCCTATCTGCCGTGGGCGTACGCCCAGGAAGGCCGTAAGCTCACCATCGAGTATTTTGGCGAGACATATCCGGTCGAAGTCGCCGCCGTCGGCTACAAGCCGCTCTACGATCCGGAGAATTTGAAGCCGCGCAGCTGAGTGCTCGCAAGCGCAAAAAGGCATGAAGGCAAAAGCCTGGCCACCGGCCGGGCTTTTCTCTTTTTAAGCCGGCGGTTTTCGCTTACCCTTGCGGAATGTCTGCTTTTGCCTGTGCTAGACATTTGCTTTCGAGCTGTGCCGCGTTCGCGCTGACGCTTTGGTTGGCGCCGGCGTCCCTTGCTGACGAGCCCGTCGATGTCGAGCTGGTGCTGGCCGTCGATGTCTCGCTGTCGATGTCACCGGACGAACTCGAGATCCAGCGTCACGGTTACGCAGCGGCGCTGACGCACGACAATGTGCTGCAAGCCATTGCCGATGGCGCTTATGGCAAGATCGCCGTTACCTATGTCGAATGGGCCGGCACCACCTGGCAGCGCGTCATCGTGCCGTGGACGGTGATCGCCAGCCGCACCGACGCCGAGCGCGTGGTCGCGCAGTTGTCGGCGCAGCCGCCCAATAGCGCGCGGCGCACCTCGATCTCCGGAGCGCTGGAGTTCGGCAACGACCTGTTTGCCGAAAGCGGCTACCGGGGCACGAAGCGGGTCATCGACATTTCGGGCGACGGCCCCAACAACCAGGGTGCGCCGGTCAATCTGACCCGCGACGGGCTGATCAAGCAAGGCATCGTCATCAATGGCCTGCCGCTGATGACGCGAGGCGGTTTTTCCGGCGCCTACGACGTCAGCAATCTCGATCGCTACTACAGCGACTGCGTCATTGGTGGTCCCGGAGCCTTCATGATCCCGGTCAATGACTGGACGCAGTTTCCCGAAGCCATTCGCCGCAAGCTGGTGCTGGAACTCGCCGGTCCGGCCTCGCCGCAATGGGCGGCGGAAGAAGCCGCGCATCCGCCGGTGATATTGGCGCAGGAGAGGTCCACCACCGACTGTCTGGTCGGTGAGAAAATGTGGCGAAACCGCAGTTGGATGTTCGACAGCCGCTAAAGCTCTTCTCCGTTGAGCGTGATCTTTGGCCGAACCGGCTCCCATTCTTGCCCCCGCTGCCTACCTGTTCGGGCTTACGCTCCAGGCTTGCCTCCGCTACCGAAGCAGTGGCAAACTGGGCGGGCCGCGTGATCCAGCCAGGAGCGCGGCCAAACCGAGGAAACACCGATGAGACGTCTTGCCATCCTGACCGCAGTCGCGTCTGTGCTTTATGCCGACGTCGCCAGCGCCCAATACAACCAGGCTGCCTGCATCATGTTCGAGAACGGGAATTTTCGCGGGCGGTCCATCGGCATGGGTGCCGAGGATTCCGTAAATTTTCGTGGCGGCCAGTTCTGGAATGACCGTGTGTCGTCGGTGATCGTCCGCCGCGGCTGCACGCTCGTGGCCTATGAGGATTCTCGGATGGGCGGCCGCTCGATCGAGATCACGCGCAGGATCCGCAATTTGGGCGGTAGTGACTGGAACGACCGTATCTCCTCGGCGGAATGCACCTGCGACGACTACTGAGGTTCAGGCGGCGGAGCGCAGACCGGTTACGGGTCGGATCAGGCTGCCAGCAGCTGCTTGCGGTCGACGCGCTCTTGTTGCGGCGAGCGGGCGTAGAGTTCTCGGTAGCATTTGGAGAAATGCGAGGCCGAGACGAAGCCGCAGGCGACCGCCACCTCGACCACCGGCATCGACGACTGGATTAGCAGATGCCTGGCGCGGTCGAGCCGGATTTCCAGATAGTAGCGGGCAGGGGAGCGCCCCATCTCGGTGCGGAACAGCCGTTCGATCTGGCGGCGCGACAGGTCGACATGGTCGGCGATCTCGATCAGTGACAGCGGCTCCGACAGATTGCCCTCCATCAGTTCGATGATGGTCAGCACTTTCGAGTTCTGGACGCCGAGGCGGGCGCGAAGTGGCAGGCGCTGGCGGTCGGTGGGGCTGCGCACGCGGTCGGTCAGCACCTGCTCGCAGACGCGGTTGACGAGGTTCTCGTCAAAGTCGTCGCCGATCAGCTTCAGCATCATGTCGAGTGCGGCGGTGCCACCGGCGCAGGTGTAGAT
>NZ_RZPQ01000506.1:0-4339 GCF_003999135.1 Mesorhizobium sp. M7A.F.Ca.CA.004.06.1.1
GCAACCGCACCCCGCTTCAGATGGTTTCCGAGAGTTCCATGTCCGACAAGGTCGTCACCCGTTTTGCCCCTTCGCCCACCGGCTATCTGCACATAGGCGGCGCGCGCACGGCGCTGTTCAACTGGCTGTATGCGAAGCACACTGGCGGCACGATGCTGCTGCGCATCGAGGACACCGACCGCGAACGCTCCAATGAAGCCGCGACGGCTGCCATCCTCGACGGGCTTTCCTGGCTTGGCCTGAGCTGGGACGGCGAGCCGGTGTCGCAGTTCGAGCGTGCTCCGCGCCACCGCGAGGTGGCTGAGGAGCTCGTGCGCATGGGCAAGGCCTATTATTGCTATGCCACGCCGGCCGAACTGGAGGCCATGCGCGAGGCCGCCAGAGCCAAGGGGCTGCCGCCCCGCTATGACGGCCGCTGGCGCGACCGCGACCCCTCTGAGGCGCCCGCAGGCGTCAAGGGCGCCATTCGTATCAAGGCGCCGACCGACGGCGAGACCATCGTCCATGACCGTGTCCAGGGCGAGGTGCGCTTTCCCAACAAGGATCTCGATGACTTCATCATCCTGCGTTCTGACGGCAATCCCACTTACATGCATGCCGTCGTCGTCGATGATCATGATATGGGAGTCACCCATATCATTCGCGGCGACGATCATCTGACCAACGCCGCTCGCCAGACCGTGATCTACAACGCCATGGGCTGGAACGTGCCGTCCATGTCGCATATCCCGCTGATCCACGGCGCCGATGGCGCCAAGCTGTCGAAGCGGCACGGCGCGCTTGGCGTCGAGGCCTATCGCGCCATGGGCTACCTGCCGGAGGCGCTGCTCAATTACCTGGCGCGCCTTGGCTGGAGCCATGGCGACGACGAGATCATGTCGATCAAGGATATGATCTCGTGGTTCGACATCGGCGATGTCAACAAGGGCGCGGCGCGCTTCGACTTCGCCAAGCTGGAGGCGATCAACGGCGCGCATATGCGCCGCATGAGCGATGCCCGACTGTTCGACATCTTCATCGCTACCCTGCCCTATCTCGAAGGTGGCCCGGCGATCGCCGCGCGCCTGAACGACAGCACCAAGGCGCAGTTGCTGGCAGCGCTTCCGGGCTTGAAGGACCGCGCCAAGACGCTGGTCGAGCTCGTCGATGGCGCGGCCTTCCTGTTCGCCACGCGCCCCCTGCCGATCGACGACAAGGCGGCCCTTCTGCTTACCGACGATGCCCGCAAGATCCTGCGCAGTGCTCACGAAGCTTTGAACGGGCTTGCGAGTGACTGGACAGCCGCCTCGGCGGAGGCGGCGATACGCGAGGTGGCAGCGGCCGGCAGTCACAAGCTCGGCGCGGTGGCCCAGCCTTTGCGCGCTGCGTTGACCGGCAAAAGCACCTCGCCGGGCGTGTTCGATGTGCTCGCCGTGCTCGGCCGCGAGGAAAGCCTGGCGCGCATCTCAGATCAAATCGATTAGGAGCAAACTGGCCCAAGAAGATTGGCATTGAAAGGCGGGTTTCGCAGTGCAACATTAGGCCTTGGCCCAATCTGGCACGCACCTCCTGAAATGCGGTGGCGAATACGCGCATTGCGGTGATTTTCGACGTGTCGCTCTGCAGAATTTTGCCTTTGCCGGCATGAGGAAACAAGAAGGAGTTTGCAATGACCGAAGCTGCGAAAAAAATGGATTTGGGCGGCAAGACCCAGGAGGCCACGGCAACGCTTGCATTCGCCGGCAAGACCCATGAATTCAAGGTGCGAAGTGGTTCGGTCGGGCCTGATGTCATCGACATCGCCTCGCTCTACTCAACCACCGGCGCCTTCACTTACGATCCGGGCTTCACCTCGACGGCAAGCTGCGAGTCGGAAATCACCTTCATCGACGGCGATGCCGGCATCCTGCTGCACCGCGGCTATCCGATCGACCAACTGGCCGAACACGGCGACTTCCTCGAGGTCTGCTATCTCCTGCTTTACGGCGAACTGCCGACCAAGGCGCAGAAGGACGACTTCGACTATCGTGTGACGCGCCACACCATGGTGCATGAGCAGATGTCGCGCTTTTTCACCGGCTTCCGCCGCGACGCGCACCCGATGGCGGTGATGTGCGGCGTGGTCGGCGCGCTGTCGGCCTTCTACCACGACTCCACCGACATCTCCGACCCCTACCAGCGCATGGTTGCCTCCATGCGGCTGATCGCCAAGATGCCAACGATCGCGGCGATGGCCTACAAATACCACATCGGCCAGCCCTTCATTTACCCGAAGAACGAACTGAACTTCGCCGCCAACTTCCTGCACATGTGCTTTGCCGTGCCGTGCGAGGAATACAAGATCAACCCGGTGCTGGCGCGCGCCATGGAGCGCATCTTCATTCTGCACGCCGACCACGAGCAGAACGCCTCGACCTCGACCGTTCGTCTCGCCGGCTCGTCGGGCGCCAACCCGTTCGCGTGCATCGCCGCCGGCACCGCTTGCCTGTGGGGCCCAGCGCATGGCGGCGCCAATGAAGCGGCGCTCAACATGCTTGGCGAGATCGGCCATGTCGATCACATCCCCGAATTCATCGCTCGCGCCAAGGACAAGAACGACCCGTTCCGCTTGATGGGCTTTGGCCACCGCGTCTACAAGAACTACGATCCGCGCGCCAAGATCATGCAGAAGACGGCGCATGAGGTTCTGGGCGAGCTCGGCATCAAGGACGATCCGCTGCTCGACATCGCCATGGAACTGGAAAAGATCGCGCTGACCGATCCCTATTTCATCGAGAAGAAGCTCTACCCGAATGTCGACTTCTATTCCGGCATTACGCTGAAGGCGCTGGGTTTCCCCACCACCATGTTCACCGTGCTGTTCGCGGTCGCCCGCACCGTCGGCTGGATCGCACAGTGGAAAGAGATGATCGAGGATCCGCGCCAGAAGATCGGCCGCCCGCGCCAGCTCTATACCGGCGCACCCGAGCGTGACTACGTGCCGATCGCCAAGCGGTGAATTGGGAGTAGGGATTGGGCAGTAGGCAGTAGGGACGGTGAACTTCCCTACTGACTATTCCCTCTCTTGACATACCGCATCACCACCTGCGCGGCGATCTCGCCGGACGGTCTATCCGTCGCCATGCGCCGCGTGATCTCTGCAAATCCATTCTTCTGCCAGGCGCGCATGCCGCTGTCGGCGAACAGGGCTTCCAATTGCCGGGCCAGATTGTTCGGCTTGATGTAGCCGTCGTAGAATTCCGGAATAAGCGCTCGATCCGATATCAGATTGGGCAGCAGCGCCGACCAGACGGAAACGAGGTACGGCGCCAAGACCCGCGCGACCGGGTCGAGCCTGTAGCAGGAAATCATCGGCACGCCGGCCAGCGCCAGTTCCAGCGATACCGTCCCGGACGCGATCAGCGCCGCATCGGCTTTGCCGAAAGCCTGCCATTTGCGCTGGGAATCGACGATGATCTCAGGCTTTTCATCCCAGCGGTTGACGGAGGATTTGACGAGCTCGGCGACATGCGGAACGGTCGGCAGCAGCAGCCGCAGGCGGTGGCCACGCGCACGCAGAATCGACACCGTCTCGCCGAACGGGTCGAGCAGCCGCCGTACCTCGCCACGCCGCGAACCGGGCAGGACGAGCAGGGTCTTGACGCGATCAGGAGAAAGGTCGCGCGGTAGTTCCTGCGCCTTGGCTGCGGCCAGCAAACCCGCATCGTGGGTCAGGCGATGCCCGACATAGGTGCCCGGTGGCCCGCCGAGCCGCTCGAGCTCCTTGACCTCGAACGGCAGGATGCAGAGGATGTGGTCGACATAGGGCTTCATCGCCACCGCCCTGCCCGGCCGCCACGCCCACACGCTCGGGCAGACATAGTGGATGATCGGAATCGACGGGTTGGCCGCACGCACCTTTTTGGCGACGCGCAACGAAAAGTCCGGACTGTCGATGGTGACCATGCAGTCCGGCTTTTCGTCGGCAACGGTCTTGGACAGTTGGCTGATCCGCCGCATCAGGCGCGGCAGGTCGCGTAGAACGGCGCTGAACCCCATCAGGGCGATCTCGCCGGCATCGAATGGCGAGACCAGTCCCAGCGCCTGCAAATGACGGCCGCCGAGGCCGACGAGTTGCACCTCGCGCCCCACAGCCTGGCTGAGCGAGCGCACTATGTCGGCACCGAGCAGGTCGCCAGACTCCTCTCCGGCAACGATTGCGATCTTCAATGCCCTGTCAGCCATTGCGCGGCTCCGTGGCGGCACGCAGGCCAAGGACGAACAGGCCAAGTGCATTGGCGCGCGCGATGGTTTCAGGACCTTCGAGGATCAGCGAGCGTCCCGCCTCGACGGCAATGCCGGCGAGTCCGGCCGCGTGCGC
>NZ_RZPQ01000507.1:0-4334 GCF_003999135.1 Mesorhizobium sp. M7A.F.Ca.CA.004.06.1.1
GTCTTCGACAGCGGCGGCTTGTGATAGGGAAGTTCGTCCTCATCCCCAACGAGGATCACCGGCCCGTCATAGCCGTCTTCGCGCAGACTGGCGGCCGCTTGCACGCCCGCATGACCCGCGCCGACAATGACCACACCGTTCTTCATCGCATCCAATCCTGATTCTACCCTAGGATGTTTCGCCAGATGGCAATTGTCTGGCACCGCTGCAAGCGAGCTTTTGCGGGTCGCATCCGGGATGGCGGCTGTCAATCGCACAGTTCAGCGGCAAGACCGGTGCAGGAAAATGCATAAAGTTGAGAGTCGTAGTTTAGAATAATTCTAAACTGTTGTTTCAATTGACTTTTCTTGCGGATTGTCATTGACATCCGACGATGTCGCAGCTTTATGGAGGCTCGCGCGTCAGCGCATCCCTTTAATGTCTGGGCCTTGAACCCTTTCGATTGGAGGCATTTTGGTGTCTTTCTTCCGCGAACCGCGCGATGGCGCGGCATCTCTTGCGCCCAATGGCCCACAGATGGCCTGGCGCCGGTTGCTGCGCGCGCCGTTTACAGAATTTCCGAGAAACTGGAGAGTGATTATGACAGCACGATATGGCAGCAGGCTTGCGGCGATCGGCGCCACTGCCCTGCTGACGGCGGCGGTATTCGTGTTGCCGGCAAAGGCGGAAACCGATGCAAAGGCGGTCATCAAGACCTATTCCGACATCGCACTCGCCAAATACGAGGATTCGTTGACCACCGCGCAGGCGCTCGACAAGGCGGTCGACGCGCTGCTCGCCGCGCCATCGGTGGAACCCCTCAACGCTGCCCGTGACGCCTGGAAGGCATCGCGCGTTCCCTACCAGCAGACCGAGGTCTACCGCTTCGGCAACAAGATCGTCGACGACTGGGAAGGCAAGGTGAACTCCTGGCCGCTGGATGAAGGCTTGATCGACTACGTTGCCAAGAGCTACGGCACCGAATCGGACGCGAACGCGCTCTACACGGCCAATGTGATCGCCAACAAGGAGATCGAGATCAACGGCAAGAAGGTCGATGCATCGAAGCTTTCGCCGGAGTTCCTCTCCGGCACGCTGCAGGGAGCCGGCGGCATCGAGGCCAATGTCGCCACCGGCTACCACGCCATCGAATTCCTGCTCTGGGGCCAGGACCTGCATGGCACCGGCCCGGGTGCCGGCGAGCGCCCCTATACCGACTACGACCTCAAGAACTGCACCGGCGGCAATTGCGATCGCCGCGCCGAGTATCTGAAATCGGCCAGCGACCTTCTGGTTTCGGATATTCAGGAGATGGTCGGCAACTGGAAGGAAGACGGCGCCGCCCGCAAGGCTCTCGTCGATGGCGAGCCGAACACGGCGATCTCGACCATCTTCACCGGCATGGGCTCGCTGTCCTACGGCGAACTGGCCGGCGAGCGCATGAAGCTCGGCCTGCTGCTGCATGATCCGGAAGAGGAGCACGATTGCTTCTCCGACAACACCTACAATTCGCATCTCTACGACGCCATCGGCATTCGCGCGGCCTATCATGCGAGCTACACGCGTCTCGACGGCACCGTCGTTTCGGGTCCCTCGGTGGCCGATATGGTGAAGGCGGCCGATCCGGCGATCGACAAGGAACTGTCTGACAAGCTCGATGTCACCGTCGCCAAGATGGAGGCGATCAAGGCGCGTGCACTGGCCGGCGAGGCCTATGACCAGCAGATCGCCGAGGGCAACGTTGAGGGCAACGCCACCGTGCAGGCGGCGATCGATGCGCTGATCGATCAGACCAAGTCGATTGAGCGCGCCGTCGGCTCCCTGAAGCTCAGCACCATCGCCTTCGAAGGGTCCGACAGCCTCGACGCGCCGGACAAGGTGTTCAAGTAAGGGCCGAAAGACAGGAGACTGATCCGGAGCCGGACCGGCTCTGGAACGGCCTCCGCTAGAAAATCAAGCCACACGGCGCGGGAGACGCCGTCAGCCAGCCGAGCAAGCCAATGCTGATTTGTCATTGCAATATCATCACCGAGAAGGAGATCGAGCAGACGATCGTCGGGCTGCTGGACCAGGATCCCTGGCAGCTGATCGTGCCGGCGAAGATCTATCATGCCATGCAAAAGCGCGGTCGCTGTTGCGGCTGCTTCCCAAATGTGGTGGAAACGATCATTCGGGTCACCGAAAATTACCACGCCCGCTCGGAGGCGAGCGGCGTGGATGTCGTTTCACACCTGGATCGCGTCAGAGGCCTGCGCGTCCAATACGGGAGCAGAATTCATGAAAGGCGATCCGCAGATCATCGAGCGGCTTAACGAGGCTCTTTTTCTGGAGCTTGGGGCCGTCAATCAGTACTGGGTGCATTTCCGTCTGCTTGAGGACTGGGGATACGCCAAGCTGGCAAAGAAGGAGCGGGCGGAATCGATCGAGGAGATGCACCATGCCGACAAGCTCGTCGCCCGTATCATCTTCCTCGAAGGCCATCCGAACCTGCAGTCCGTGGCGCCGTTGCGCATCGGGCAGAACGTCAAGGAAGTGCTCGAATCCGATCTTGCCGGCGAATATGACGCACGTACCGCCTACAAGCGCTCGCGCGAAATCTGCAACGACGCCGGCGACTACGTGACGATGAAGCTGTTCGAGGAATTGCTCGCCGACGAGGAGGGTCACATCGACTTTCTCGAGACGCAGCTCGACCTGCTTGCCTCGATCGGCGAGGAAAAATACGGCCAGCTCAACGCCGCATCGGCGGACGAGGCGGAGTAAGGGCATGCGGGAATGCGGCGCCTGCTAGAATTCATGCGCCGCTCGCGGCGGGCCAATGGCTCGCCGCTCCTTCGCAAGACGCCGGCCGGATTGGCGCGTCGGCGCTATGTCGTGCTCGTGTTGGCGCTTGCCTCCTCGGCGATGGCCGGTGATCTTCAGCCTGCCGGGCTCGCCACCACGCGCACCGACCTCAATGCGAAGGACCAGGCGCGCGTCATCGCCGTCACGAGGCCGACCGCGGATTTTTCCAGGCCAGAGCAGTTCGAACTGATGCAAGGTGGCGCCGGCACGTCCCGGAAGGACGTCAGCCGCGATTCCTTCTCGCAATCCTCGGCCAACATCACCTTCGAGGAAGAGGGCGACTTCAAGCTCGGCAATGCCCTTTTCCGCAAGAACTGGGTCTCGTCGCCATCCTCGACGCAGGCGTCGGACGGGCTCGGCCCGCTGTTCAACGAACGTGCCTGCCAGAACTGCCATCTGAAGGATGGCCGCGGCCGCCCGCCGCAAGGCGACGTCGGCACCACGTCGATGTTCCTGCGGCTGGCCCGTGACGCCAGCAGCGCGGAAGAGAAGGCGGCGCTTGCCGACCACGAGGTGCTCAACTTCCCCGACCCGGTCTACGGCAGGCAATTGCAGGAGCTCGCCGTACCCGGCCTGCCCGGTGAAGGCAGGATGCATATCGACTACCAAGAACGTAAGGTAGAGCTGACGGACCGCACTGTGATCTCCTTGCGCAAGCCGAGCTATTCGGTTGACGGCCTTGGCTACGGGCCGCTTGACCCACGCACCACGCTGTCGCCGCGCCTGACCCCGCCGATGATCGGCTTGGGCCTGATCGAACAGATCGCGCCGGCTGATATTCTCGCCCACGCCGATCCGGACGACAGGGACCGCGACGGCATTTCCGGCAGGCCGAACATCGTGCGCGATAGCCTGAACGGAAAACTGACGCTTGGCCGTTTCGGCTGGAAGGCACAGACCGCGTCGATCCGCCAGCAGGCGGCGGACGCTTTTGCCGGCGACATCGGCATCTCGACGCCCGAAGAGCCGAAGCATTGGGGCGATTGCACTGCTGCGGAGGCAAAATGCCTCGACATGCCGAACGGCGTGCAGCAGCGTCTTGGCCCGGTCGAAGCGCCGCCGCCGGTGATGGATCTCGTCACCTTCTATTCGCAGAACCTGGCCGTGCCGTCGCGCCGCGACCTCGACCGGCCCGACGTGCTCGCGGGCAAAAAAACATTCTACGAGATCGGCTGCATTGCCTGCCACACGCCGAAATTCGTCACGCGCCGCGATACGCCCAACAAGGCGCAGGCCTTCCAGTTGATCTGGCCTTATTCCGACTTCCTGCTGCACGACATGGGGCCTGATCTGGCCGATGGCCAAGCCGTGGGAGATGCAACGGGCAATGAATGGCGCACGCCGCCACTGTGGGGCATCGGCCTGACCGGGACGGTCAACGGCAATTCCTTCTTCCTGCATGACGGGCGCGCGCGCAGCCTGACCGAGGCGATTCTGTGGCATGGCGGCGAGGCGCAGAAAGCGCGCGACCGCTTTGCCGCCGCCATGCCACAGAATCGCCTCGGTCAGGC
>NZ_RZPQ01000508.1:0-4331 GCF_003999135.1 Mesorhizobium sp. M7A.F.Ca.CA.004.06.1.1
AGCATGCGCTGGTCACAGGCGGCGGCTCCGGCGTCGGCCGGGCCATCGCGCTGGCGCTGGCGGGTGCGGGCATCGATGTCACCATCTGCGGCCGCCGGGAAGCAGAGCTCACTGAGGTGGCCGGCGAGAACGACCGCATCTTCGGCATCGCCGCCGATGTCACCGACGAGGCGGCAATGGCAGCGCTCTACCAGAGGGCGCAAGCCGCGCGCGGACCCTTCGACATCGTTGTCGCCAATGCCGGCATGGCCGGCAGCGCCCCGGCGCACAAAACCGCGCTCAGCGACTGGCAGCGAACGCTCGACGTCAATCTGACCGGCGCCTTCCTGACGGTGAAGCCGGCGCTGGCCGGCATGGCCGTGCGGAAAACAGGACGAATTGTTTTCATCGCCTCGACCGCCGGCCTGAAAGGCTACGCCTACGTCGCGTCTTACGTCGCCGCCAAGCATGGCGTCGTTGGCCTGATGCGGGCGCTTGCCGCCGAAACGGCGAAATCGGGCGTCACCGTCAACGCGGTGTGCCCAGGCTTTGTGGAAACCGAAATGCTGGAAGAGTCCATCCAGCGCATCATCGAGAAGACCGGCCGCTCGGTCGAGCAAGCGCGGTCAAGCCTCGCCTCGAACAACCCGCAAGGCCGCTTCATCCAGCCGGATGAGGTCGCCGCCGCCGTGCTGTGGCTGTGCGGCGACGCCGCCCAATCGATAACCGGACAGGCGATTTCCATCTCAGGAGGCGAAACATGGTAGCCGGCCCCCTGCCCGCGCCGTCGGGACCCGGCAAGGACCGCTTGCGGCTGTGGATCAGGCTGCTGCGAGCCTCGCGCACGATCGAGGCCGAGCTGCGCGAGCGGCTGAAGAAGGAGTTCAACACGACGCTGCCGCGCTGCGACGTGATGGCAGCACTCTATAGGATGCCGGAAGGCATGCTGATGAGCGACCTGTCGCGCTTCCTGCTGGTCTCCAACGGCAATGTCACGGGCATCGTCGACCGGCTGGTTTCGGAAGGACTTGTCGCCCGCGCGAGGCGCAATGGCGACCGCCGCACGTCGATGGTGCGGCTGACCGAGGAAGGCACGCAAGCCTTCGCCACAATCGCCGCGGCGCATGAAGGCTGGATCGGTGAATTGCTGGGCAAGGTCAGCGAGGACGACGCGCGCCGGCTGACCGGCATGCTGACCTCGTTTCGCAGCAACTGGGAGGGACGCGAATGACCGCAATGGCCGGGCGCAAGCCGAAGCATTTCCTGTGGGAGGTCGAGGGCAGGATCGCCAAGGTCCGGCTCGACCGGCCGGAGCGCAAGAACCCGCTGACCTTCGACAGCTATGCCGAGCTGCGCGACACGTTCCGCGACCTCGTCTATGCCGACGATGTCGACGCCGTGGTGTTCCTCTCCAATGGCGGCAATTTCTGCTCCGGCGGCGATGTCCACGACATTATCGGCCCGCTGGTCAAGATGGACATGAAGGAGCTCTTGGCCTTCACCCGCATGACCGGCGATTTCGTCAAGGCGATGCTGAATTGCGGCAAGCCGATCATTGCTGCGGTCGACGGTGTCGCGGTCGGCGCCGGCGCCATCATTGCGATGAGCTCCGATATCCGCATCGCCACGCCGGAAGCCAAGACCGCATTCCTGTTCACCCGCGTCGGCCTCGCCGGCTGCGACATGGGCGCCTGCGCGATCCTGCCGCGCATCGTCGGCCAGGGCCGCGCCGCAGAACTGCTCTACACAGGCCGCACCATGACGGCGGCGGAAGGCGAACGCTGGGGTTTCTACAACCGGCTGGTCGATGCCGCCTCGCTGGAGGCCGACGCGCTCGATATGGCGGCGCGCATCGTTTCCGGCCCGACCTTTGCGCACGGCATCACCAAGACGCAGCTCAATCAGGAATGGTCGATGGGTCTCGACCAGGCGATCGAGGCGGAAGCGCAGGCGCAAGCGATCTGCATGCAGACCCGCGACTTCGAGCGCGCCTACAAGGCGTTCGTGGCCAAGGAAAAGCCGGTGTTCGAGGGGGATTGAGGGATGATGCATTCCGTGGAGACGTCGGCGGGACAGCGCCCCCCTCTGTCCTGCCGGACATCTCCCCCTCTAGGGGGGAGATTGGATGTTGCGTCGGTTTTCGCCAACCACCAGCGTGGCAGGATGAGCCGTGGCGGCGAAGCTGCCAATCTCCCCCCTAGAGGGGGAGATGTCCGGCAGGACAGAGGGGGGCACCGTAGAGCGCAACGCCTCAATTGCGGAGGCACCCATGCCTGACCGCTCCTTCCTCAACTGGCCCTTCTTCGAAGACAGCCATCGCGAGTGGGCCGAGCGCCTCGACGCATGGTGCTCAAAAAACCTGCCGGTCGATCACCATGATGTCGATGCCGCTTGCCGCGAACTGGTGGCGCAGTTGGGCCGGGACGGCTGGCTGAAACCGACGGCTCTCGACACCGACAATCCGGGGCCCCTCGACGTGCGCACTTTGTGTATCACGCGCGAGACGCTTGCCCGCCATGACGGGTTGGCCGATTTCGCCTTCGCCATGCAAGGGCTGGGTACCGGCGCGCTCAGCCTGTTCGGCACGCCGGAGCAACAGGAATGGCTTGCGAAGACACGTGCCGGCAAGGCGATATCAGCCTTCGCCCTGTCGGAACCGCGCTCCGGGTCGGATGTCGCCAACACGGAAATGACGGCGACCCGCGACGGCGACAGTTACGTTCTGTCGGGTGAAAAGACCTGGATCTCCAATGGCGGCATCGCCGACCTCTATGTCGTCTTTGCCCGCACCGGCGAGGCGCCGGGCGCCAAGGGGCTTTCCGCCTTCCTCGTGCCTGGCGACGCCAGGGGCCTTGGCATCGCGGAACGGCTGGAAGTGATCGCGCCGCATCCGCTGGCACGGCTGTCTTTCGATCAGGTCCGCCTGCCGGCCGCTGCGCTGATCGGCAGACCCGGCGACGGCTTCCGCATCGCCATGTCGGTGCTCGACGTGTTCCGCTCGACCGTTGGTGCGGCGGCACTCGGCTTTGCCCGGCGCGCGCTGGATGAAAGCATCAAACGCGTGGCCGAGCGCAAACTGTTCGGCGCGCCGATGGCCGAACTTCAGATGGTGCAGGGCCACATCGCCGATATGGCGCTGGACGTCGATGCGGCGGCGCTTCTGGTCTACCGCGCCGCCTGGACCAAGGACATGGGCGCCGCGCGGGTCACACGCGAGGCGGCGATGGCCAAGCTGTTTGCCACCGACAAGGCGCAAGAGGTGATCGACAAGGCTGTGCAGCTGCATGGCGGCGACGGTGTCCGCAGGGGCCACATCATTGAAAGCCTGTATCGCGAGATCCGCGCTCTGCGCATCTATGAGGGTGCCTCCGACGTTCAGAAAGTGGTGATTGCGCGGCAAGTGATGGGCGCTGCCTGACGGCAGAGATTTTGACGAGCTTTCGATTTTGAAAATTGGGTTTTGGAATACCGGGAGGTTTTGAATGCACAGGATTCTGCAGCCCGAAGGCTGGGCAAAACCTGTCGGCTACGCCAATGGCGTCGCGGCACGCGGACAGTTCGTCTTCGTCGGCGGACAGGTCGGCTGGAACGGGCAATGCCAGTTCGAGACCGACGATTTTGTCGGCCAGGTGCGGCAAACGCTTCAGAACATCGTCGCGGTGCTGGCGGAAGCCGGTGCCGGGCCGCAGCACATCACCTCGATGACCTGGTATTTCACCGACAAGGCCGAATACCTCGCCAACCTCAGGGGCATCGGCGAGGCCTATCGCGAGGTGATCGGCCGGCATTTTCCGGCGATGGCCGCCATGCAGGTGATGGCGCTGGTCGAGGATCGCGCCAAGGTGGAGATCCAGGCGATCGCCGTCATCCCGGAATAGGGAGTTCGTTCGTCCGGAGTAAACGCCCCTCGCTTCGTCATCCACGGGCGGAGCAAGGAGCGAAGCGACGCGGCGCAGACCCGAGGATGACGAAGTTGGGGAGGCTTCGGCAAATTCCGAATGCTCTACCTAAACTGATGATGAAATCCCTGACCGCCAACAGGCAGCCGCTTCCCGGAGCAAAGCTACTATTCGCGCAGTCCCGCCTTCCGCAAAATCGGCAGCACGTGATCGCAGAAATAGGGCAACTCCCTGGTGTAGTTGACGAAGGACAGCGCGATGCCCTGATAGCCATGCCCGGCAATGGCGGCCATGTCGGCAGCGATCGTTTCCGGCGTTCCGATCAGCGGGTAGGTGCCGGCGCCGCCGGCGAAGCGTTGCCGGTAGCGGTCATAGGCGTGCGGGTCGTGCGACTGCGAGAATTCCTTCTTGCCGGCCATGTGAGCATCGACCGCATCGTGGTCGGCCATATCG
>NZ_RZPQ01000509.1:0-4326 GCF_003999135.1 Mesorhizobium sp. M7A.F.Ca.CA.004.06.1.1
CGTGGCGGAAACCGTGTGCTGAAATTTCAAGGAAAGAACAAGAAATACTTCACTTTTGAAATATTGTTTTCTAAACTATCAGATTTAAATATGCTTAAAAAAATAATATCCCATATACATGTTAGATGGTTGATAGTTATACTTGTTTTGACGGAAACGTATCCGTAGATAATAATATGTTTACCGATGTATACGCCTATGGTCCGTATTGTCACAAATTTTACATAAATATAGACTCGTCGCGGTTTCGTGATCGCCTTGCGCCCAAGAATTTTCGGATGTACGTTAGCTTGCGGTCAATTAGCCATAGATGATGTTTGAGGGGGCAAAATGAACATTTTGTCGAGGCCAGCTTTTTTTGAAGCATTTCAGAAGAGATTAGCCAGCAAAGAACAGACACCCGTCCCTGGCGTATTTGGCCGTTGGCTGGCAAGTTCGCTGTTGCGGCGCTCGCCGGGGCGAGCCCGACGGCCCAGCAAGACATCAGATTTGCCGAACCTGGCACTTGAAGCGCTTGAACCGCGTTATCTGCTGTCGGCCGACATCTTGCCTTTCGCAGTCGACATGAACGACTTGGCCGGCGCCGACTATTCGCTGCGCTATGACAATCTGATCCAGGCGATCCAGATCTATGACAACAAGTCGGACACGCTGATCGACCAGCGCAACGTGCAGCAGATCGACTATATCGTGGTGCGCGGCACCGACGCCGACGACAAACTCACCATCGACTTCGGCGAAAACTTCCTGGCGGCGCTCGACGTGCGCTTCGACGGTGGTGCCGGCAACGACACGCTTGCCATGACCGGCGGCAGCTTCGACGCCGTGCGGCTGGCGACCGACACCGGCCTGTCAGGTAGCATTACCGCGCAAGCCGGAGCGTTGACCCATAGCATTGGCCTGGCAAACGTCGGCGCGGTCGAGGACGATACGACGGCCAGCCAGCGCATTTATGCCGACACTTCCGGGCAAGCGCGGGTGATCCGCATCGGCAGTTCAGATGATTCCAATGACGGTCTGTCGGTGCTTGACGCTGGAACATTTAACAATTTGATCGCCTACAAGTTCGCAACTCCGGCGGTCTCGCTGACCGTTGACGCGGGCGCGGGCGACGACAGCTTTGTGCTGCGCGAGATCGACCCTGCTTTGGCTGGCAGGGTGGTGTTGAGCGGCGGCGCCGGCAGCGACGCCGTGGTCGGCCCCCCGCGGGACACCGACTGGCATCTCACTGGCGAGGGTTCAGGTGATGTTGCTGGGGTGTCCTTCGTTACGGTCGAGAACCTGATCGGTTCCGCTGGCAACGAGGACACCTTTTTTGTTGGTGCGGCCGGAAGATTGAGTGGCGTCATGGCTGGCGGCGACGCTGGCTTCGACAGCATGGTTCTCGACGGCGGCACCTTCGCCTCGGTGAAGTATGCAGCTACTGGCCAGACGTCGGGCACAATCACGCGTGACGGTGTCGTGCTCCGCTATGACGGGCTCGAACCGATCATCGACAACAGTGTCGTCGCGGACCGGGTCATCACAACCAGCAATGCCGACGATGAAGCGACTCTGACCGACAATGGCGCGACGCTGACGCTGTCGTCGGATTCTCTTATTTCGACATTCGAGTCGATCACTTTCAACAAACCCAGCACCAGCCTGACCATCAATCTCGGCGATGATCTGGGCATTCCGATTCTTTCAAAGGATACCTTGACGATCAATGCGGTGAACCTCGGTTCAACCGCACTCATCATCAATGGCCAGGACGGCAAGGACGAGGTGACGATCTCCGGGACGCTGACTGCCGGCGCAGTTACCGTCAATGCCGAGAAGATCAGCGTTTCCAGCACCATAAACGCCAGTTCGATGACCCTGACAGCAGCGGCGGCGGACGATGGAAAAATCACGGGTGGCGCGTATTTCGCGACCCCGGAGGCGATCATCGACCTGAGCGGCGCCACGATCATCGTGACGGGCGCGGCTCAATTCACTGCAACCGCGACCGCCAATGTCGAGGCTGAGACTTTCGAAGTTGGGCCGCTCGCGGGTGTCATCGCGACGATCCTGCCCGAAGCGCGGGTCAAGTTCAGCAGCACCAATGTGACCGCGGCCAGCCTGTCGGCGTCGAGCACCGTAACCGTCACGCTGACCGCGAAGGACGAGTCCGACGCCGGTTCCGACAACGATGAAAAGAAGGATGCAGCGGTTTCCGTCACCGTTCTGGTCAGCGACGCGATCACCGAAGTGCTCGCGGGCAGCGTGCTCAGCGTCTCGGGCGCGGTGTCGCTGACTGCAACCAGCAACTTGACGATGACCACCGAGGCCGATGGCGGTAGCGGCGGCAAGGGCGCAAGCGTTGCGGTTTCAGAAGTCAATGCGACGACCCGCGCCAATGTCTCGGGCGGTTCGACGATTGGCGCGAATGCCGGCGATACACCCAATTCGATCGCGCTCGGCGCAACGCTGATCAGCAATATCACGACGATCGCCAAGTCGACGGCAGGCGGATCGGACCAAAGTGCGGGCGGTGACAACGAATCCGAGGAGCGCCTGAAGGACCCCAATAAGGACGGCATCACGTCCGACAAGGCGACGACCAGCAGCGGCGATATCACCTTTGCCGGCGCGGTGACGGTGTCGGATTATCGGCCGACCACCGAAGCCTTCGTTCAGGCCTCCACCCTCACATCCGGTGGCGCGATCACGCTGACCGCGCAATCGACGGACAAGGTGACGGCGACGGCGGACGGCACCAACACGAACTCTTCCTCCAACGGCGCTACCGGCATCGGCGTTGCAGTAGCGCTGAGCATCGCCGACGTCACGACGCGTAGCTATCTCGGCGGCGCCTCGTCGCTGTCGGCGAGCGCGGTGTCATTGAGCGCCACGATTGCGGCCGGCGACAGCTTCATCGCCCAGGCGACTTCCGGCGCCGGCGAGGGCTCCAAGACGCAGGTCGCGGGTTCGCTCGCCATCAATATCGTCATCACCGAGGCTTCCGCCGACGTCGCGGCAAACGCCTCGATCAATCTGAATGGCGCGGATCTGTCGCTCACCGCCAACTCCACCACCAACGTCGTGACCGATGCGGTTCCCGACGACGCGAGCGGCGCCGCGGGCGAACTCGGCATCGGTGGTTCGGTCGCCCTGACCATCGTCGACAATTCCACCTCGGCGTCGATCCGCGACAACGCGACCATCGTTGCCGGCGACGCTATCACCATGATTGCGACCGGCAACCATACAGCTGCCACCAAGGCAGAAGCGGGCGCGGAAGGCGGCGATGTTGGCATCGGCGGTGCGGGGGCGATCGACGTCATCGACAACAACACCGAGTCGTCAATCGGTTCCGGCGGCGAACTCGACATCACCGGCAATTTGTCGGCCAGCGCCAGCAATCACGGCGTGAGCACGACGCTGGCCGATGGGGATGCCATCGGCTCGACGGCAATCGGCGCGGCGATCGCGCTTGCCTTCGTGGACAACCGTGCGTTCTCGACATCGAACCGCAATCTTCGTTCGAACGGATCGATCAGTCTGTCGGCCGCCAATGACGGTTCCAGCAAGGCGGAGTCGATTGCGAGTGCCGCTGGCGCCGAGAAAGACGAGGACGGCAACACCAAGGCCGACGAGCAACGGGACAAGGAAGTCGGTCTGGCCAACAGCAAGTCGAATGATGGCGACAGCGCCAGCAAATCGGCCAACAGTTCAGGTGGAAGCGGCGGCGGCGATGTCAGCGTCGCGGCAGCGCTTGCCCTCAATGTCTCGTCGTCACTGGCGGTGGCGTCGATCAATGACGGGCGCACGGTTGTTGCCGGTGATGGCGCTGGCGTCGGTGAACTCAATTTACAATCGTCCAACAATATGGACGCGACGGCGAAAGCCGATGGCACCGCAAAGACGAGCGACAGCGGCACCGCTGTCGGTGTCGCAGTGGCGATCAATATCGCGACGATGCGCAACGAGGCGTCGATCGGGGCTGGCAGCATCATTACGGCCGACGGGGTGAAAGCCGAAGCCAAGATGAAGAACGTCGGCGGTGACGTGACGCATCGTTTCGGCGCCGAGTCGACCTCCGGCGCCAGCGGCGGCGATATCGGCGTGGCCGGTTCGTTCGCGCTGAGCTTCGCCGATACCGACACGCTTGGCGTGATTGGTCTCGACCATGCCGATCAGCCAGCAAGCGGCGCCGCGACGGTTACATTGACCGGCGGCAATGTTCTGCTCACGGCGATCAACACGACTGTAACCACAACGACGGCGACCTCCTCCGGGGCCGGAAGCGGCTCGGGCAGCGTCGGCGTCGGCGCGTCGATCGCGCTCGGCATCGGCTTGAAC
>NZ_RZPQ01000050.1:0-16357 GCF_003999135.1 Mesorhizobium sp. M7A.F.Ca.CA.004.06.1.1
CAATGAGGTTGATGAGGATCAGCAGCGATATGCCGACGATGACGCCGGGGATCAGGATCGGCAGCCGGGCGATGGCGCTGATGGTGGCGGCCAGCGGCGAGCGGCCATAGAGGTCCATGTAGGATACGGTGATGCCGCACAGCGTCGCGCCCGTGGCGGCAATGGCGCCGATGACGAGGCTGTTCAAGAGTGCACCAGTCAGCGCCGAATTGCCGAACAGTGTCGCGTACCATTGCAAGGTGAAGCCTTGCAGTGGAAACGCTGCCTGGATCGAGTTGTTGAAGGAAAACAGCGGGATCAGCAGCACCGGCAGATAGAGAAAGACCAGATAGGCGACGACGTAGACGCCGAGCCAGCGGCCGCCTCCCTGCGTGCGTGCAGCGCTCATGTGCGGCTGCCAAATCTGCGGTCGGCGAAACGCGCGACCAGCACCACGCACAGGATGACCAGCATGACGGCGACGGAGAGTGCGGCGCCGAACGGCCAGTCATTGGCCTTGCCGAATTGCGCCTGGATCAGCGTGCCGATCATGGTGCTGGCCGGGCCGCCGACGAGCGCCGGCGTGACATAGTCACCGACCGTCGGCACGAAGACGACAAGGGCTGCCGCCAGCACGCCCGGCATCGAATTGGGCAGCACGACACGGCGGAAAGAGGTGAATGGCCGCGCGCCGAGATCGGAAGCGGCCTCGATCAGCGATTTCGGGATGGTGTCCAGCGCCACATAGATCGGCAGGATGGCGAACGGTGCATAGGCGTGCGCGAGCGTGACGACGACGGCGGCCGGCGTGTTGAGAAAGGCCAATGTCGGCTCGGACCAGATACCGCTTTCGATCAGCGCCGAGTTCAAAACGCCATTGTAGGCGAGCACGATCTTCCAGGCGAAGACGCGCAGGAGATAGCTGGTCCAGAACGGCAGCGTCACCAGGAACAGCAGCAGGCCGCGCCGCCGGCCGGCGTGGAAGGCAAGGTAGTAGGCGACGGGATAAGCGGTGACGACGGTCGCCAGCGTGACCAGAGCGGCAATGATCAGCGAGCGCAGCGTCACCGTCCAGTACAGCGGATCGGACACCACAGTGACAAAATTCGCCACGGTGAAGCCGGCGCCGAGCAGCGAACCGTCATTGCCGCGGAAGGCGAGAAAAAGCACGAGGCCGAGGGCAAACAGGATCAGCAGGAAAGTGACCAGAGCGCCCGGCAGCAGCATGGCGACCCGGAAGCCCTGAGAAGACCGGACCTCTGGCGCTGATGTTGCAACTAGGGTCGACATCCACCTGCCTATCGGGATTTTGAAATTGGCTTAGAGTTTTTCATATCCATGAAACTGTCAAGCAGAATCCTCTAACGGAACCCCAAGGAGATGAAGCGCCCTGGTCAGCGCTCCAACGCATCGAGCAGACGGTACCAGGCGATGGTCGCGGCGACGCCGACCTGACGGAAGGCGTGAAACGGGATCGGCCGGATCGGCGAGACCGGGAAAGGCAATTGCCTGGCGTCGCCACTTTGGAGGTAGCCGGCGATGCGCTCGCCAAGCGCGGTCATCAGGCCGACACCACGACCCTGGCAGCCGGCCACGGCCAGCAGGCCCTGCTCCGGCTCATGGATGTGCGGCAGATGGTCCGGCGTCATCGCCACGCGGCCGAACCAGCGCTTCTCGATGGCGACACCGGACAGCACGGGATAGAGCCGCCGCAGCGCCCGCTCGAGATGCGCCCAGTCGCCGGCGCTCGTCGGCAGCGCCATGCGACCCCGGCCGCCAAGCACCAGCCGGCCGTCGGCGCTCTTGCGGTAGTAGACGAGGATGCGCCTGGAGTCCGACACCGCCTGCCCTTCCGGCAGGATCGTGGCCGCCAGATCGGGCGACAGCGGCGCTGTGGCGATCTGAAAGGAATGCAGCGGCACGATCGTCTGAGCGAGACCGGGGATCAGACCGTCCGTATAGGCGTTTGTCGCCAGCACGACCGCCTTTGCCTGCAATTGCACCCCGTTTTCAGTTGAAACACGCCAAACGCCGGCGCTGTTGTCTAGCCGAACCACCTTCTGGTGTCCGGCTACCCTCACTCCAGCCGCGGTCGCGACCCGGGCAAATTCCGACGTGTAGGCGAGCGGATCGATCACACCGGCGCGGCGGTCGAGCCAGCCGCCGAGATAGCCCTGCGCACCGGTCCTGGCCGCGATCTCCGCTGCATCGAGCAACCGGACGTCGGCACCACGCGCGTGCCATTGCCGGTCGCGGTTCGCCGCCGCCTTCAGCGCGGCCTCCGTGTGCGCCGCCTGGATCCAGCCATTGCGGACGAACGGCACCGCCAGCTTCTCGTCGCGGATCAGCTCGAACACCGCATCGGCAGTCGACGCCGCGAAATTGACGAGCGCCTCGCCGCGCTCCGGGCCAAAATGCTCCAGCAGCCATTCCGGATCGTATTTCAGGCCGGGAATGACCTGACCGCCATTCAAGCCCGATGCGCCCTGGCCGATCTCGCCGGCGTCCAGCACCTGCACCGACAGGCCAAGCCGGGCGGCATGCAAGGCGGTCGACAAGCCCATGATGCCACCGCCAACGATGGCGAGATCGACACGTTCGCCATTGGGAAGCCATTGAAACGTGGAAGCTGTCTGTGGCTTGCGCCAGATCGGATCGGAGAATGCTGTCGCCAAAGGTCACCTGACTGCGCTGCGATTGGTGAAAATCCTAGTCAGAATTTCACAATTTTGAAAGAGCGCCCTGGCTTTCGTCTGTGGACTGCCGCCGAGACGATCGGAGACCCAGAGTTCCGATCGCCCGCGACGGGATAGACCTTTGACGGGAATCCGGTGAAAGTGCCGCGCCGATCCGGCCAACCCACATTGACGATCACTTCGCCACATTGTCGATCACTCAGAGGACAGAGCGCTATGACGAACCCGACCCACCTGCCCACAGAGGGCCTTTTTGTCGGACGCGCCAGAAGCAGCGATGCCGCATACCCGCTGGTCGTCGCGGTGCGCGATGGCACGGTCTTCGACATCACCTCGCGTGCGGCACCAACCATGCGCGACCTTTGCGAGATGGCCGACCCGGCTGGGCATGTCCGCTCGGCCGAAGGCAGACCGATCGGATCGCTCGATGACATCGCCGCCAACAGTTTTGAAACCGGGCGCGATCCAGCAAAACCCTACCTGCTCTCCCCGGTCGACCTGCAGGCGGTCAAGGCATCGGGCGTCACCTTCGTCGTCAGCCTGCTGGAACGGGTGATCGAGGAACAGGCGCGTGGTTCGGCTGAAAAAGCCGATGCCATCCGCGCCGACATCGCAGGACTGATCGGCCACGACCTGTCGAAGCTGAAGCCCGGTTCGCCCGAAGCGATGGAGATCAAGGCCAAGCTGATTTCGCGCGGCGCCTGGTCGCAATATCTGGAAGTGGGCATCGGCCCCGATGCCGAGATCTTCACCAAGTGCCAGCCGATGGCCTCGGTGGGCTTCGGCGCCGATGTCGGGCTGCACCCGGTGTCGACCTGGAATAATCCGGAACCCGAGATCGCCATGATCGCCGCCTCCAGCGGCCGGATCGTCGGCGCGACCATCGGCAACGACGTCAATCTGCGCGACGTCGAAGGGCGTTCGGCGCTGCTGCTCGGCAAGGCCAAGGACAACAATGCCTCGGCCTCACTCGGCCCCTTCATCCGCCTATTCGACGACAAATTCTCCATCGATGACGTCAAGCGCGCCGTCGTGCGCCTGAAAGTCGAGGGCGAGGACGGGTTCTCGCTGGAGGGCGCAAGCTCGATGGCGGAGATCAGCCGCTCGCCGGAGGAACTGGTCGCCGCGGCCATGGGGCCGCACCACCAGTATCCGGACGGGCTGGCGCTCTATCTCGGCACCATGTTCGTTCCGTCCAAGGATCGCGGCGAGAAGGGCAAGGGATTTACCCACAAGGTCGGCGACATCGTCACCATCTCGTCGGAAAAATTCGGCGCGCTGGTCAACCGCGTGCAGCTGTCGCCGGACTGTCCGCACTGGACCTACGGCGCCAGCCATCTGATGCGGGAGCTGGCCAGAGCCGATCTGATCTAGCAACTGGTGTCGTCGACGCCCTGCCAAGCGCTGCGGACCTGGTCCCGTGGGCGCAGGATGGTCGCCGGCGTGACCCTTGTCGGCGCAGGCCGCGTTCGCGCGACCCTAAACAATCACGCCAATTATCCGACAGTCGGAAAATCACCTCAGCTGATGCAATCTGATGGGACCGCTGATGACGCCCCGTCAGGCGCCCACTACACCTGCAGATGGAGGCTTGGCAGATGGAGGCTTGCCATCCGTCGAAAAAGGGGATGCTCTGACGCATTCAACCGGCGCTGGCAAAAAGACGCGGAACAAGGGACGGATTTTGAACTGACGATCTACAAACGGGAGGAAATCAAATGCTGACACGGCTAAGACTCGTTCTATACGGCCTGTTGGTGGCGCTGATGGTGGTACCAGCAGCGGCACAGGCCAAGACGTTCTACTGGATTTCGCACGGCGGTCCGGCCGATCCGGTCTGGACCTACTTCCTGGCCGGCGCCAAGCAATGGGCCAAGGACACCGGCAACACGGTCAACACCTCGTTCCACAATGGCGATGTCGCCTCGCAGCAGGAAGCGGTTCGCGCCGCCCTCTCCGCCAAGGCCGATGGTATCGTCACCACGAGCCCCGATCCGGGCAGCCTGATCGAGATCGTCAAGGAAGCGCGTGCGGCGAAAGTGCCGATCATCAATTTCAACACGCCTGATCCGAAGGCCGACTTCAACGCCTATGTCGGTGGCGACAATGTCACCTTCGGCAAGCATTGGGCGCAGTATCTGGTCGACAAAGGCCTGGTGAAGAAAGGCGACTTCGTCTGGATGCCGGTCGAAATCCCCGGCGCCACCTATGGCGTGCAGGAAGAAGAAGGCATCAAGAGCGTCTTCGAGCCGCTCGGTATCACCTATGAAATCACGGAAGCCACGCTTGATCAGGCTGAAGTGATCAACCGCATGGTCGACTACCTCACGGCCAACAAGGCCAAGGTCAAGGCGATCATCGGCCTGGGCGATCTCGTCACCGGCTCGATCAAGCGGGTGTTCGACCAGGTCGGCATCAAGCCGGGCGAAATCCCGGTCGTCGGCTGGGGCAATTCGCTCGACACCACCCAGGAAGTGCTGAACGGCTATGTCAATGCCGGCCAGTGGCAGGACCCGCAGGCGACCAGCTATGTCGCGCTTTCGCTGGCCAATATGGCCGCCGGCGGCATTCCTCCGGGCTTCAACGTCATCACCGGCGCGCTCTACGAAAAAGACACCGCGCAAATCTACGATGACATCCTGTCCGGCAAGTAACATCCAATCCTAGCAGTCGCGGCCGCCCAACGGTCGCGACTGGCTCTCCATTTCGCCGAGCCCTTCGCACGCGATGTGCAACGCTCAGCCTTCCACTCATGTCGCGGATTGCCTGTGGAAAATCATTCGCTCGTCCAACGCCTGATCGCACGGCCGGAATTCGGCCCTTTCGTGCTGCTCGTCGTCGAGATCGCCGTTTTCTGGAGTTTCAACCACGACTTCCTGTCGCCGCAGAACATCTCCAACACGCTGGCCTTCACGGTCGAGCTCGGCCTGATCGCGCTGGCGATGACGCTGTTGATGACATCGGGCGAGTTCGACCTCTCGGTCGGTTCCCTATTCGGCTTCTCGCCGGTCTTGATGTGGACCCTGTTCAACAGCGGCCTGACCTCGCTCGAGGTCGGCTTTGTCGCCGCGCTGCTGGTCGCCGCCTTCATCGGGCTGGTCAATGGCTGGTTCGTGACGCAGCTCAAGATCCCGTCCTTCCTGGTGACGCTCGGCATGCTGCTGGTGGTGCGCGGCACCGCTCTTTTCGTCACCGATGGTTTTCCGCAGCGCACCTGGACCGCGGAAGGCAGCTGGCTGGCGGAAGTGCTGGTCGGCGATTTCTTCATCGGCCCGTTCCGCATCTACATGTCGCTGTTCTGGTTCATCGCCGCGGCGATCGGGCTCGGCTATGTGCTGACGCAAAGCCGCACCGGCAACTGGATCCAGGCGGCCGGCGGCAACCCGAGTGCTGCAAGGGCGCGCGGCGTCAATGTCAGCGGCGTCAAGATCGGCCTGTTCGTGCTGTCGTCGGTCATGGCCTCGCTTGCCGGCGTCATCTCTTCGCTGCGCACTTCCGCCGCCAACCCCAACAGCGGTACCGGCTATGAGTTGGAAGTCATCGCCATGGTGGTGATCGGCGGTACCGCCCTGACCGGCGGGCGCGGCACGATCATCGGCACCGTGCTCGGCATCCTGATCCTACGCGTGATGCGCAACGGCATCGTGCTGATCGGCGTGCCCGGTCTTGCCTACAACATCTTCATCGGCGCCATCATCCTCGGCATGATGGCGCTGCATTCATGGCTGGAACGCCGGCACCAGGCGGGGACTTGAACCATGGCCGAGCCACTGATCCGCATGACGAGCATCCGCAAGTCCTATGGCCGCGTGCAGGCGCTGGAGGATGCCAATTTCCATGTCAATGAACGGGAGATCGTCGGCTTGCTCGGCGACAATGGCGCCGGCAAGTCGACGCTGATCAAGGTGCTCTCGGGTGCCGTTCCGCTGACCAGCGGCGATATCTTCATTCGCGGCAAGAAGGTGAGCCTGCGCAGCACCAGCGACGCCATCGCCCACGGCATCGAGACGATCTACCAGGACTCGGCGCTGGTGACGCAACTGTCGATCGCCCGCAATCTGTTCCTCGGGCGCGAGCCGATCAAGCCGCCGCGCTTCCTCAACCGGATGGACCAGGATGCGATGAACACGGTTGCTCGCGACTTGCTCAAGCAGGTCGGCATCTCGAAGAACATCCCGCCGACGACGCCGATCGGCTCGCTCTCCGGCGGCGAGCGCCAGGCGGTGGCGATCGCGCGCGCCATGCATTTCGACAGCGACCTGATCATTCTCGACGAGCCGACCAACAATCTCGGCGTCGCCGAAACACAGGGTGTGCTGAGCTTCGTGCGCAGCGCCCGCGATTCCGGCCATTCCTGCATTTTCATCGCCCACAACATCCACCATGTCTTCCAGGTGGTCGACCGCATCGTCGTCATGCGCCGCGGCAAGGTGGTTGCTGACGACATAGACCCCAAGAAGACCAGCGTGGCGGAGGTCGAACGGATCATCACCGGCATGTCGGACAAGGAGATCCGCGATGCCATCGCCGATGGCAAGCCATCGCACTGAGAATGGTGATGGGCGGCAATCACCCGTCACCTCAGATCGCATCGCTTGTCTGACGCGCCATCGCATGGCGAACAGGATTGCAGCATGAAAGCCACAGTTTCGGATACCGCACGCAACTGCGGGCTGTGGGTTACGGCATGAAAGCCACTGTCTCCGATATCGCTCGTAGCTGCGGGCTATCGACCGCAACGGTCGACCGGGTGCTCAACAACCGGCCGGGTGCGAGTGCGGCCAACCGCCAGCGCGTCATGGAGGCGGCCAAGCAGCTCGGCTATCTGCCGGTCGCCGATCAGGTAACGCTGCCCTCGCGGCCCGCCCACCTTGAATTCCTGCTGCCGATCGGCAGCAATGCCTTCATGCGCGATCTCGCCGGGCATATCGAGGACTACGCCGCGCGCCTGCCGCTTGTCGCCTCGTGCCGGATCCACAACCTCGCCGGTATCTCGCCGAACGCGCTGCAGAGCGCTGTCGAAAACCTGTCGCTCAGGGCCAATGGCGTCGGCGTGATCGCCGTCGATCATCCGCGTACGCGCAACATCCTGCGCGACATCGTCGATGCCGGGATGCGTCTGGTGACGCTGGTGTCCGATGTTCCGGCGGCACCGCGCGCGGCCTATGTCGGCATCGACAACCGGGTGGCGGGACGAACGGCGGCGCTGCTGATGGGACGCTTCCTTGGCGGCCGCACCGGCCATCTGGCGATGGTCGTCGGCTCACGTTCCTATCGTGGCCACGAGGAACGCGAGATGGGTTTCCGCTCGGTGCTCAGTGAGGAGTTTCCCAATCTGACCGTCAGCAGCGCCGTTGAGGTCAACGACGAGCCCGATGCCAGCTACACCGAGACCATGAAGGCGCTGCACGACGAGCCGGAACTGCTTGGCATCTATTGCGTCGGAGCTGGACATTCGGGCGTTGCAAAGGCGATCCGCGAGGCCAGGCCGAACCGCAAGCCGGTGTTCATCTGCCACGATCTGACCAAGGACACGCGCGGTCATCTCGTCGACGACCTGCTCGATATCGTCATCGACCAGAATGCACGGCTGATCGCGGAGCAGTCGGTCATCCGCCTGCTCGGCTCGATCGCCTCCTCGGCACCCTATCTGACGCGCAAGTTCATCGAACCGCGCTTGATCTTCAGGGAAAACGTCCCGGGGCAGTAATGCGAAATGGCTTGGCTAAACCGGGTTTCCGGATTTGTACGATAATTGGCACGGCAAATCTGCACAGCAGCTATGCAAGTTTCTTTGTTGCCGAATCGTTGGGCAACTCGTAGGTTCTGGTTGTCGGCCATCTACTCCTCCCAGATGCGATGCCGACGCTGAATGGGGTGCACCTCCTCCCGCGCCACATTCGAAAATCGAGCCCGCTGCCACCTCCTCCCGGCAGCGGGCTTTTTTCGTTTGGCCGACAGGGATGACGGCACAGCGACACCAAAGCGCGCCCAGTCATCACGCGATGAATGGCGCACATGGACAGGCGACAGGTCACCTCAACCGGCGGCGGCGCCCCTGAAAGAAACGATCAATCCTTCAGCCATGCGCACGAACTGCGTGCTCGGACCTTCCGACCCCACGGTCTGCACGCTAACCCGCGCGCCCTCGAGCAGAAGCGACAGCGTATCGGCGAGCAGTTCAGCCTGGCCGATGCCCGCATCCCGACATAGCGTCACAAGGCGCTCGCGCTGGGCTTCCTTGAGCTCCTTGATCACCAGCCTGGCCGGATGGTCCGGCTCGGTCAGCTCAGCGGCGGCGTTGGCCATGTCGCAGCCGCGCCCATCCGCATTGAGCATGGCAGCCGCCTTGCGAACCCAGGCATGCAGCTGGGCAAGCTTGTCACCAGGAAATTCGGCCTCGAACGCATCCCACATAGCGCCCGCCTTGGCCGCATTGGCGCGCAGGCATTCGACGATCAGTTCGTCCTTGGATTCGAAGTGACGATAGAGCGTCATCTTGTTCGTGCCGGCAGCTTCGGTGATGGCGTCGACGCCGACACCCTTGATGCCATGCTTGTGGAACATGTCGCGTGCCGTCTCCAGGATCCGATCCCGGGGACGAGAGCGCTCCACGATGCCGTCTGCCATCATGATCTCCTTTCGTTTCCAAAAAACCCTCGGCCACCTCTTGACTAGGGTGTTACCGGTCTGTAACTTCCAGAATGTTACTTACTGGTAACACCTATATCGTCCACCGTCAATAACAAGGCCGTGAACTGGCCCTGCCGACGAGAGGGACAAGAAACTGCCAATCATGCGGCCTCGGCCGGTGAAAAGATGAAAACGGTTCGCGAGCACGTGCTGCGAATCGACAGACAAGGAGCCGGCCAATGCCACAGCGCCGCGATCTTACCATAGATGAAGCCGTCCGGGATCCGATGATCCGGCTGGTCATGAGAGCCGATGGCGTCGACCCGCGCGCCTTCGAGACGATGCTGCGCTCGCTTGCCGATGCGCAGCGCAACGAGGTGCCGTTGCTGCATTCGCGGGACGACCTCGGTGACAAGCGCGGTCAAAGACTGTCCAGCGTCGCCAGCGCCTTCGGGCGGGCAAGAGCAGCCGGGGAGGCTTGCGTCTCGTGGTAAACTTTTTCATCCACCGTCCGATCTTCGCCTCGGCGATCGCCATCATCATGGTGCTCGCCGGGTCGATTTGTTATTTCCTGCTGCCCGTCTCGCAGTTTCCCGACATCACGCCGCCGCAGGTCGTGGTCAGCGCCCACTATCCAGGCGCCAGCGCGCAAGTGGTGGCCGATACGGTGACGACGCCGCTGGAGCAGCAGATCAACGGCGTGCAAGGCATGACCTACATGTCGTCGACGAGCTCCAATGACGGCTCCTCGACCATCACCATCACCTTCGATGTCGGCTATTCGCTGAGCACCGCCGCCGTCGACGTGCAGAACCGCGTCTCGCAGGCCGCCTCGTCGCTGCCGGCGATCGTCAACCAGGGCGGCGTGACGATCAAGAAGCAGAACCCGAACTTCGTCCTCATCGTCAACCTGACTTCGCCCGACAGTTCGGTCGATCCGGTGGCGCTGAGCAACCTTGCCTATCTGCAGGTGGTCGATCCGCTGAAGCGCCTGCCCGGCGTCGGCGATGTGCAGATCTTCGGCGAGCGGCGCTATTCGATGCGCGTCTGGCTCGATCCCGACAAGCTCGCCAATCTCGGCATCACCGCGGTCGATGTGCAGAACGCCATCGCCGAGCAGAATGTCCAGGTGGCGGCCGGCAAGATCGGCCAATCGCCGGCCCCCGCCGGCACCGCCTTCGAGATGCAGGTCAACGCCGTCGGCCGGTTGAGCGATCCAAAGGAATTCGGCGACATCGTCGTGCGCGCCAACACCGACACCGGCTCGCTGGTCAGGCTGCGCGACGTCGCCCGCATCGAGCTCGGCGCACTGCAATATTCGTCGTCGGCCTTCTTCGGCAAGGACCCGACCGTGGTGCTCGCCGTCTACCAGATGCCCGGCTCCAACGCGCTCGATCTGCAGCAGCGCGTCAAGGACAAGATGCAGGAGCTGTCGGGCCGCTTCCCGAAGGGCGTGTCCTATGCAATGCACTACGACACGACGCGCTTCGTCTCGGCGTCGATGCATGACGTGCTGATCACGCTCGGCGAAGCGCTGGTGCTGGTCGTCGCCGTGGTGTTCCTCTTCCTGCAAAGCTGGCGCACGACGATCATCCCGACCATCGCCATTCCGGTGTCGCTGGTGGCGACGCTGGTCGTCATGGAGATGCTCGGCTTCTCGCTCAACATGCTCTCCCTGCTCGGCATGGTGCTGGCGATCGGCCTCGTCGTCGACGACGCCATCGTCGTGGTTGAGAATGTCGAACGACAGCTGGAGGCCGGACTCAAGCCGCTTGCGGCGACCAAGGCCGCAATGCGCGAGGTCACCGGACCGATCATCGCCACCACCGCGGTGCTGATGGCGGTGTTCGTGCCGGTCGCCTTCATTCCCGGCGTCTCCGGCAAGCTCTACAACCAGTTCGCGCTGACGGTGGCGATTTCCGTCGGCATCTCGGCCTTCAACTCGTTGACGCTCAGTCCCGCGCTCAGCGCGGCCTTCCTGCGGCATCGCGGCGAGACGCAGTTCGCCCCGTTCCGCTGGTTCAACACCGGCTTCGACAGGCTATCGCACGCCTACGCCAATGGCGTACGCATTCTCATCCGCTTGCGCTGGATCATGCTCGGCCTGTTCGCGGCCGGCCTGGTCGCCACCTACTTCGTCTGGCAGCGCCTGCCCTCGACCTTCCTTCCGGTCGAGGACCAGGGCTATTTCTTCGTCGTCATCCAGTTGCCCGACGGCGCGTCGCTGGAACGCACCGACGCGGTGGCGCAGAAGGCGCGTGACATCCTGCAGGCGACGCCCGGCGTCGAGATTGTCGGCTCGATCAGCGGCCTGAATTTCCTGACCAGTGCGGCGCAGTCGAATTCGGCGGTCGAATTCGCCATCCTGAAGCCGTGGGAGGAGCGCGGCCCCGACCAGAGTGCATCGAAGCTCGTCGCCGATGTGCGCGGCAAGCTGATGCAGATTCCGGAAGCTTTCGCGCTGAGCTTCGATCCGCCTTCTATCCCGGGTATCGGCACCACAGGCGGCTTCGAATTCGTCGTCGAGGATCTGACCGGCCGCGGCAGTTCAGCCCTCAACGATGCGACGCAAGCCGTGATCGCCGAGGCGCGCAAGCAGCCCGAAATCAACCCGCAGCAGCTGTTCTCGCCATTCTCGACCTCGACGCCGCAGTTCAACTACGACCTCGACCGCAGCAAGGCCAAACTGCTCGGCCTCAATCTGCCCGATGTCTTCAACACGCTGCAGATCTATCTCGGCTCGCTCTACGTCAACGACTTCAACCTGTTCGGCCGCACCTTCCGGGTGACCATCCAGGCCGACAAGGATGCACGTGCGGGTGCCGCCGACATTTCGCGGCTCTATGTGCGCAATGCCTCCGGCGGCATGGTGCCGCTCTCGACGCTGGGCAAACTCGTGCCCTTCGTCGGCCCGGAGACGGTGCCGCATTACAACAACAATGCCTCGGCCTCGATCAATGGCGGTGCCGCACCCGGCTTTTCCTCGGGCCAGGCGGTTGCCGCGATGGAACGGGCCGCCGCCATTGCGCTGCCAAGGGATTTCGGTTTCGAATGGACCGGCATCACCTTCCAGGAGCTCAAGGCAGGATCGATCGCGTCCGTCGTCTTCGGCCTCGCCATCGTCTTCGTCTTCCTGATCTTGGCGATGCAGTATGAGAGCTGGGCGATGCCGTTCATGGTGCTGTTGGCGGTGCCACTGGCCCTGTTCGGCGCCTTCGTGGCCCTGTTGCTGCGTGGCATGCAGATCGACGTCTACTCGCAGATAGGCTTCGTCATGCTGATCGGCCTGGCGGCCAAGAACGCGATCCTGATCGTCGAATTCGCAAGGCGACGGCGCGAAGAAGGCCTCAGCATCGTCGACGCGGCGATGGAGGCGGCACGGCTCCGGCTGCGGCCGATCCTGATGACGGCTTTCGCCTTCATCCTCGGCGTGCTGCCGCTGATGTTTGCCACCGGTGCCGGCGCGGCAAGCCGGCAGTCGATCGGCACCACCGTGTTCGGCGGCATGGTCGCAGCGACCATCCTGTCGCTGGTGTTCGTGCCGGTGTTCTACGCGGTCATCGAGCAGCTGCGCGAACGCCGCGGCAATGACGAGCCCGCCTCTCAAGACAATGAACCAACGACTGAGCCCGCCTTGCGCCCCCTGGCGGAAGCGGCCGAATAAGATTGGAGACTGATCATGCGTAAATGGAAAATCGCGTTGGGAACGGCCGTCGCGCTGGGAGCGATCTCGGTGGCCAGCGTCCACCTGCTCGACATGGGCAACCTCAGCCTCAATGCCGGCACGGCCGCGGCGACGCCTGCTCCGGCGGCATTCGTCATGCCGGTGCCGGTGGTTAGTGTCGTCAAGAAGACGATCCCGATCTACCTGGACTATGCCGCGCGGACGGAACCGATCCGCAGCATCACCTTGCAGGCCAGGATTCCGGGCTATCTGCAGGAGCAGACCGCAGCCGACGGCGTCGACGTCCGGCAAGGCGATCTTCTCTACAAGATCTCGCCTGACGACTTCCAGGCGGCTCTCGACCAGGCCAAGGCGCAAGTGCAGCGCGATACGGCGACGCTCGACTATGCCCGCTCCAACCTCGGTCGCGGCACCGAGCTCGCCAAGAGCGGCTACCTCGCCAAGGACGGCTTCGACCAGCGCACCAGCACCTTGCGCGAGGCACAGGCGTCGCTGGCGGTCAATCAGGCGGCGGTCCGCACGGCAGAGCTCAATTTGAGCTACGCTGAAATCCGGGCGCCGTTTGGCGGGCGTCTCGGCCGCAACCAGGCTTCGGTCGGAACGCTGGTCAGCGTTGCCGGCACCGTGCTCAACACGCTGGTGCAACTCGATCCGATCTATGTCACCTTCAACCCGAGCGAGACGGATCTGGCCGAGATCGAGCAAGCCCGCGCGAACGGCCCGATCGAAGTGGAGGTGCTGCTCCCCGGCCAGACCGAGGCCAGCCAGAAGGGCGAGCTTACCTTCATCGACAATTCGGTCGACCGCTCGACCGGCACGATCACGGCGCGCGCAACGATCGGTAACGGCAAGTTCACGCTGCTGCCCGGCCAATATGTTCGTGTCCGGCTGCATGTGAGAGAGCAGGCCGACGCGCTGATGGTGCCGCAGACGGCGCTGGGCTCGAGCCAGCTCGGCAAATATCTCTATGTCGTCGGCAAGGACAACACGGTCGACCAGCGGCTGGTTTCGCTCGGACCGACGAGCGGCGGTCAGGTCGCCATCCTCAGCGGCGTCGCCGAGGGCGACCAGGTGATCACGGGCAATCTGCAGAAGATCGGACCCGGAGCGCCTGTATCGCCGATACCGGAAAAGCCGGCCACCTGAACACCCCCGTCAGGACCCGGCTTCAGCGCGGCGCCCCGACCTTCCCACAGGTCGCGGGCGCCGCTCGACTGAGCAGTTCCACCAGACCGGCAACATCGGCGCGGTCGGCCTTGGCCACCGGCATGAATGCACAGTAGGGATGCCCGAGGCGCACGGAGACGGAGGAGAGCGCAATCAGCCGACCGGCCTCCAGATCGGCGCGCGCCATGACCCGCTGGCCAAGCGCGATGCCCAGGCCCAGCCTTGCCGAGGCGATCGCAAGGCTGGACAGGCCGACGCGCCGCCCGTGCGACGGGTCGGGTGAGCGGCTGCCGCCGGAGGCCGCAAACCAGTCAGCCCAGGTCGGGTGCGAGGCATAGTTCGGCCCCCAATTGGTGTGGATGAACTGGCTCTCGTGCAAATCCGCCAGACTGGTATCGCCATTGCCGTGCCGGTGCCAGAATTCCGGTGCGCAGACAGGCAGGACGTCGTCATGGACGAGACGGACGAGTTTCAATCCGGGATAGTGATAATCGCCATAGCTGATGCGCAGGTCGATGTTCTGGCGCATCAGGTCGACCGGATCGTCCTCGACCCGAACGTCGATCGCCATCTGCGGAAAGGCATCGAGAAGTACCGCCAGCCTCGGCGCCAGCCACAGTTCGGCCAGCGAGAACGGCACGCTGACGACCAGGCGCGTCCGCATCCCGCCCTCCAGCATACGCTGGCCTATAGCGGCGATGTCTCCCAAAGCCTTCGCGGTCTGCGGATAGATAGCGTGGCCGGCATCGGTGAGCGCGATGCGGTTGCCGGTGCGCACGAACAATTGCTTGCCGAACCAGTTCTCAAGATTGCGTATCTGCTGGCTGACCGCTGCAGAGGACACGCCGAGTTCAGAAGCGGCCAAGGTGAAGCTGCCGGCACGGGCGGCAACTTCAAAAGCCTTGATCGCATTCAGCGGCGGCAACCGTTCCACAACAGATCCATAAGTTTTTCTTGCTCAATCCTAATTATTTTCGACGTTGAGAGAAAGATTTTTTTGCCGTCTCATAGGCTCGAAACCTTCGGAGCCATGACGATGAAAGACATCCTCGATCTCGACCGCTATCCGCTCGACCGCGAAGGCAGCGCCGAATGGCAGCGCCTTGTCGAACAATCCGTCGCCGCGCTCGAAGCCGACGGCATGTTCAATCTGGAAGGGTTTTTGCGCCCCGGCGTGGCGGAACAAGCCGTGCGCGAAATCCAGCCGGTGATGGCCGCGCGCTCGCATGTGCACAAGCGGATGCACAACATCTACTTCAAGCCTGACATTCCCGAGCTTGCACCCGACCATCCGGCGCTGCGCAAGGTGGAGACCATCAGCCACACCGTCTGTGCCGACCAGATTCCGGCCAGCGTCGTGCTCGCCATCTACGAATACGAACCGCTGCTGCGCTTCCTGGCGGCGACGATGGGCAAGACCAGGCTGCATGTCATGCAGGATCCGTTGGCGCGAACCAATGTCATGGCCTATCGCGCCGGCGAGGCTTTGAACTGGCATTTCGATCGCTCCGAATTCACGACGACGCTGCTGCTGCAGGCAGCGGAATACGGCGGCGACCTCGAATACCGCACCGATCTGCGATCTGACGGCAATCCCAACTATGACGGCGTCGCAAGGCTGCTGGACGGGCGCGATCCCGATGCAAAGATCCTGCGCATGAAGCCCGGCACGCTGAATGTCTTCCGCGGCAAAAACACCGCGCATCGCGTCACCACGGTCGAAGGCGAGCGCGAGCGCATGATCGCGGTGTTTTCCTACTATGAAAAGCCCGGCGTGGTGTTCAGCCCCGAGGAGCGGGTCGGCTTCTACGGCCGTGCCGCCTGAGACCGAAAGGCCGACATGCCAACGGCCCCCAAGAATCCGAAGATGACCTCTTGTTAGATTGTCGACAATCTGCTTGTCTTGCTTTCGATTTCCCTGGGAGTGGCCGAATGGCGAAAGCGGATTTCAGTCCGATTGCGGACACGACGCGACGCGCCGAGATCGTCGCGCTGTTGCGGCGTGCGATCCTGACCGGGCAGCTCGCACCCGGCCAGAAGCTCAACGAGCTGCGGATTTCCGAACAGATGCGGGTCAGCCGCGCGCCGTTGCGCGAGGCAATGCGCGAACTGGTCCAGGAAGGCATCCTGACCAGCATCCCCTATGCCGGCACCTTCGTCATCGAGGTCACAGCCAAGGACATCGACGATGCCTATT
>NZ_RZPQ01000510.1:0-4324 GCF_003999135.1 Mesorhizobium sp. M7A.F.Ca.CA.004.06.1.1
CATCGTCATCTCGATCAACGGCGCCAACGACGCGGCGGTGATCACCGGCGATGCCAGCGGCTCGCTGACCGAAGCCTCCGGCGTTGCCAACGCCACGGCCGGCACCTCGCCGGCGACCGGCGATCTCGACGCCAGCGATGTCGACAGCGGCACCGACTTCTCGGTGCAGACCAACGGCGCCCACGGCACGCTGACCATCAATGCGGCCGGCGAGTGGAGCTACGCGCTCAACGAGGATGATGCCGCCGTCCAGGCGCTCAACACCGGCGATCTGGCACTCACCGACACCATCACCGTGCAGACCGCCGACGGCACGACCAAGGACATCGTCATCTCGATCAACGGCGCCAACGACGCGGCGGTGATCACCGGCGATGCCAGCGGCTCGCTGACCGAAGCCTCCGGCGTTGCCAACGCCACGGCCGGCACCTCGCCGGCGACCGGCGATCTCAATGCGACCGATGTCGACAATACGGCGACCTTCAACACCCAGGCCGCCGTCGCCAAGACCTATGGCACGTTCTCCATGGACGTGAACGGCGCTTGGAGCTACACCCTGGACGACGCCAACGCGGCCGTTCAGGCGCTCAACAGCACCGGAGCGAACACCACTCTGCACGAACTGGTGACGGTCACCACCCTCGACGGCACACAGAAGGTGATCGACATCACCATCCACGGCGCCAACGACGCGGCGGTGCTATCGTCTGCCTCGGCCAACCTGACCGAGACCAACTCGGCAGCAGATATCTCGACTTCCGGCACACTGACCATCTCGGACGTCGACAGCCCCGCAACCTTCGTCGCCCAGGCCGCCACCGCCGGTACCTACGGCACCTTCGCCATTAATGCGGCTGGTGCGTGGACCTACACGGCAAGCTCGGCCCATGACGAGTTCGTCGCCGGCCAGCACTATACCGAAAACTTCGATGTGGTCAGCGCCGACGGCACCCACACGTCGGTCGCCATCGACGTCCTCGGCACCGCCGATGCCCCGCCGCGCTTTGCTCCGACGGACATTCAGCTCACACCGAGCACTACGACGGACAATGTGACTTTCAGTTCGTTCCAGTTCACGGGAACACTGTCCGCAACCGATGCAGATCCCGGCGGCTTCGTCTACAGCATCACCTCGCAATCGGACCCTGGACTGTTTTCGATCGCCGGCAACACATTGAGCTCGGGAGATCTCTCGCCGAGCAAGGCGTATTCCATAACCGTGCAGTCAACGCAGGTCGGCGATCCGGTCGGGCCTGCTTACCAGTATTCCGAAACTTTCCAGGTCATCACCGGCAGCAATGGCAACTCAAGCGACAATCTCAGCAGCCCCGTAGGCGGCGACGATATACTCTACGGCAATGGCGGGGCGGACCAGATCTTTGGCCTGGCCGGCAATGACACGCTGTTAGGCCAAGGCGCTAATGATACCCTGTCCGGCGGCGACGGCAATGACCGGCTGGTCGGTGGTGCCGGCGCCGACACGCTTAGCGGCGGTCTGGGCGCCGACACATTCTATTACGGATCAGCCGTTGCGGATTCTGCGCCGGGTGCCGGCAGTTTCGACACCATCACCGACTTCGTGCATGGGGTCGACAAGATCGACCTGTCCTCAATCGACGCCAGCGGAGCCGCCGGTGATCAGGCGTTCCTGTTCGGAGGGCAGAATGTGAATACCGTCGCCAGCAGTATCACGTGGTCGGAAAGTGGCGGCAACACAATCGTCCGTGCGGACGTAACCGGCAACACAGGCGCCGATTTCCAGATCACGCTGACCGGTACCGGGCTCGGACTGACGGCGAGCGACTTCGTGCTTTGAAACCAGGAGGTGAGTCGCTTTGCGGCTCACCTCGTTGCTCGATGTGATTGGGCCTCCGCGTTAAGGTTTACGACGGGACTACCGACGGGCCGCGTGGCCGGCTGAAGGATCGGGGATAGTATCGGCATACAGGTGGACAGGGGGGCGGTTCTCCGCTGGGTATTTGAGTCTCGAAAGAAAATCGCAGATTGTGAAGGACGCCCTTCTGGCGTGCCGTCATTATTTCCTGATCGCGGCAGGCTTCAGCCTGGCGATCAACCTGCTCTATCTCGCCTCGCCGCTCTATATGCTGCAGATCTACGACCGTGTTGTGACCAGCGGTAGCCAGACTACGCTGGTAATGCTTACCATCGCGCTCCTGGCGGCGTTCCTTGCGCTGGCAGGTCTCGACCTCATGCGTGCCACGATCCTGACCCGGGCTAGCGTACGCCTCGACCGGTTGCTGTCCGCGAGGATCGTGGCCGCGTCGGTCGAAACCACGCAGTCGGGCTCCTCTCAGAGCCAGCCAGTGCGTGACTTTGACACGTTCCGGCAGGTCATAACTGGCATGGGCATCAATGCGCTGTTCGACCTGCCATGGTCGCCCATCTACATCGCCATCATCTTCCTGCTGCACCCCTGGCTCGGCTTCTTTGCGCTCGGCTCGTCGCTGCTGCTCGTCACCATGGCGGTGCTCAACGAATATCTGGTGCGCGCCCCGCTCAAGCAGGCCAACGACTTGGCGACGGCCAACTACAATTTCACCGATATGAGCCTGAGGAACTCGGAAGTCATTCGCGCCATGGGCATGATCGAAGGCCTCATCGGCCGCTGGGGACGCGACCGCAGCTTGGCGCTTCAACGCCAGACGCAAGCCAGCGACCGCGCCGCCTTGATGTCGGGGATGATCAAGTTCCTTCGCTTGACCATGCAGTCGCTGATCCTCGGCCTCGGCGCCTATCTGGTGATCGAACGGCAGACCACAGCCGGCTCGATGTTCGCGGCCAGCATATTGCTGGGCAGAGGACTGCAGCCCGTCGAACAGATCGTTGGCCTCTGGCGCAGCCTGATCCTGGCGCGGGCGGCGCTGGCGAGGGTTCACAAACTGGTCGACGGGGGCACGCAGAACGCAAGATCGTTCAACCTGCCGAAGCCAACCGGCAAGATTTCGGTCGAGCAGATCAGCTTTGCAATTGCCAGCCAGCAGAAAGTGCTGCTCCGGGACGTATCATTCCGGCTGGACGCAGGCGAGGCGCTGGGAATTGTCGGCCCGTCCGGCGCCGGCAAGTCAACGCTGGCTCGTCATCTCGCGGGCGTCATGCAACCCAGCCGCGGCACCGTCAGGCTGGACGGCGCCGATCTGTCGCATTGGGGACACGACGCGCTTGGTGACCACATCGGCTACCTGCCGCAGGATATCGAACTCTTCTCCGATACGGTCGCCGCCAACATCGGCCGCTTCAAGACCAATGTCGACCAGGAGGTCATCGAGGCCGCGCGGCTCGCCGGCGTGCACGAGATGATCATCCGCCTGCCGCAAGGCTATGAGACCCAGATTGGCGAAGGCGGCGCAGTGCTGTCGGGAGGATATAGGCAACGGATCGCTCTTGCTCGTGCGGTGTTCGGAACGCCGAACCTGATTATTCTTGATGAGCCGAGCTCCAATCTGGACGCCGATGGCGACCGCGCGCTGAGCGAGTGTGCGATCGAGCTCAAACGCCGGGGCAGCACGGTGATCATCGTCTCGCACCGGCCCTCGACCCTGGCGAATGTCGACAAGATCCTTCTGTTGCGCGATGGCGCGGTCGAGGCCTTCGGCATGAGAAACGAGATCGTGGCGCTGCTCAACCAGCGCGCGGCTCCAATGGCGGTGGTAACGCAATGAGCCGTGTTTGGAGAGAGCGATGAGCGACGGCGCCCTTACCTACCGAAGCCTGCCCGGGGAAACCGGCATCCTCGCTCCGGATTCGATCCGGGTGCCAGCCTATATCGGCCTGCTGATCATCGTTGCCTTCTTCGGTATCTTCGGCGGCTGGGCAGCCTTTGCCCCACTGAACGGCGCCGTGCTCGCCGACGCCATCGTCAAGGTGGAAGGCAATCGCAAGAGCGTACAGCACTTCGACGGCGGAACGGTGAAGGAAATCCGCGTCAAGGATGGCGACGTCGTCAGGAAGGGCGACATAATGCTGAAGCTGGACGACACCATGATACGATCCGAGTTCAATCTCTATGCCCAGCAATATGCGCTGCTGCGTGCAACCGATGCCAGGATTCGGGCCGAACTGGATGGCAGCGAGGCTGTTGCCTTTCCCAAGGACATCCTCAAGGAGCACGAGGCCTACCTCAGGGATGCGATGGCAAACCAGATCGCCGACCTGGAAAGCCAGCGCGCCTCGATGGCCGGCGCCAGGCAGATTCTCGAGCGGCGGATCGCCGAGCTCGAGGAGCAGATCCAGGGCAAGCAGGCTCGGGTCCAATCCTACCAGGCCCAGATGCAATCGACGATCGACGAGAAGGCCAGCCTGTCAA